>CBDUIO010000115.1:0-7493 GCA_965367355.1 uncultured Flavobacteriaceae bacterium | reverse complement strand
GTGAAATCATAAGCGTCTAAAAACCTAAATAAATAATCTAATGTCTTTATTTTTCCCTTTAGCCGATTTCCTTTAGAATCTTTTAAAACAGTTGAAGAGTAGACCACTATATTATCATCAGTCAAGGCAGAAATTTCAAATGTTGCAGATTCTAATTCATTCCGTTCAAAAAGAGAACTATTAAGGTATGGTATGTACTGAAATTTTTCTTTATATTTTGGGTGCCTTTCTTCCTTCTTCTTTGCCAGAGCCGAAAAGAATAGATTATTTAAATCATCAAATCCTTTAATAAATTCTGTATTTAAAAATTTATATTCTTTAGCTCCATTATTATAGGAAAGTAGTTGTGATTCTAACAGCTTTAAAAATAGAATGCGGTTCACCCATGTTAAACAAAGTTCTAAACCAACATTAAATGCTTTGTCTTTTTCTCGATCAAAATTTATAACATTTCGAAGATAATCTCTGTCTTCCAAAGTAAAAATTGTATTCTCTAATAAAGATGCAAAATCCCTATTTCGAAATGATTTCCGATTGATAATTTTTTTATTCTTTTCTTTAATTTCTTCGAGACCTATTATGTATAATAATTCATTATAAAAGGAATTGTTCAACTGATTGCTATCATTACCGAAACTGTGTCCCAAAATGTGCACATCTGAGAAAATTTTATGTAATGTGTTTAATTCAGCATCGTTTAAACTGTTGAATTTTGTTTTAGTGAAATCTAAATGAACAAAAGCCAATTGTGATTGCACTTTTTCTATATACTTTTTAGCAATTTCATTATAAAATAATTCATTTTTAGAAGAATCTTTTAATCCATCTCTAAATGATTTATACTCATTAATTAGCTCTTTGTTTTTATAAAATGCATTGTAAAAATCATTAGATTTAAAAAGAAACCATTCATAACCGTTAGTTGCAATAAGATGTTTAATATTATTGTTATTGTTATCAATACGCTCTCTTAAATAATACAATAATAACTCCTGCAATGCTTTTTTATTTAGGTTTTGAGGAGTTAAAAACTCAGCTTTATTGCTTGGTCTTTTCGCTTCAATCAAAACACCAATATCGCTTTTAACATTTTTCCCTAAATATATTGCTAAGTCTATTTTGTCCTTTGTATTTATCAAGTTCTCATTGTAGAATGTAGATTTAAGAAAGTTCTTTATTGGCTCTTTAATGTGCTCTTCACTTTCATTATTAAAATCACTTAATTCAATGGTGTCTAAACATAGTTTTAATTGTTCGACGAAATTATTAACTTCTTTACGCAGGGGTTTATGTTTTCGATATGCAGGATTAAGAGCTTTTCGTGTATTTAGTTTGTTCATCAATGATTTGATTAAACTCTACTGAGCTTTTATTTGTATTTGATATTGTGAATCCCTAAAAATAACAATTTTAAACCTCTCTTAAATACTAAATGAAAGATTTTATTACTGTTCGGGATTTATTAATTCATTGAAAAGAGAACTTAATTAAAATGAATGAAGTGACTAATTAAGCGCATAATAATAAAATTATTAAATATTATAGAAAAAATCCAATTAGGTTTTACTTTCTCTCTTGAAATAAACTTAAAAGAAATGATTCTATTTAACATAATGAAGTTTATAGAACAAATGGAAAGATCATTAAAGTCCTGAACTATAACGCCTTAGTTGTTTTAAAGGTTTTCTGATAATTAAATATTCAATTAAAAATGTTAAAACCTGTATTTAATTGCGAATAATGTAAATATAAATGGAATAAAATTACGTCTTAAAAACTCCTTAAATCGTCCAATACCCAGTTTTAAAATTTAATAGCATTTTATTTTTTTAACATCTACCCTACTTCATTTTCATTGAGTTCTTCTTTTTTGCTGACAAAAATGGGATGTGGGTTCCACACACCAAATGTGAAATTTGGTTTTATGGAAACGCCACCTCCCTGCAGAACTGTATCAAAAAAGTTGAACCCTTTAAAAGAATACCTATGAGTTCTGTTAGCGAAATAAAAGTTAGTTATAACAACAAAATTCCATCTTCGAAATCCTGCCAAATCAAATCTTCTAGCGATGCTGCTCAATTGTTAATGGAATCCTGGAATTTAGATACGATTGAACTCTATGAATCCTTTAAAATCATCTTATTAAATAACTCAAATAAAGTAAAAGGGATTTATGAAATATCCTCCGGTGGAATTACCGGAACCTTGGTTGATATCAGGATCTTATTTGCCGTTGTTTTGAAATCCCTGTCTACTGCTATCATCCTGGCGCATAACCATCCCTCCGGAAACTTAAAACCCAGCCATGCCGATATAGCATTAACTACAAAAATTAAAAAGGCTTCTGAATTATTAGATATTAAACTATTAGACCATGTCATCATAACTCCAAATGGTGCTTTCTATAGTTTTGCCGATGAAAATATATTGTAACATTCTATTAATCCTCCTTAATCTTTTGTTTTCTGATTATAAAAATATATAAACCATGCATTGGTATTGGTAAATTAGAATGTACGCTTATTGTTCAATCCTCTCATACATTCAGCACATTTCCCTCCATACTGTTGTCCATTATTGCGGGAAAAGAGCTTCATTGAAAAGTCTTGGACACAACCATAGCCATCAATCTTTTCATTTCGCTAAACTGCTTCCTGAATTCCGGTAGCAGTGCGCTGCATTCCCAACATTAATGGCCATGGTCAAGTCCGCCTTATCCGGAATACCATAATTTCATTTTGTGCAACTCTTATGTTGTCCATAATTCCCATAGCTTTTTTTGCCCACTCCCCTGGCCTCCCCATGTCAACCCTTTTTTCACAGCAAAACAACAACATTCATCTTTGGACAACTGCATAAAGCCAGGGACGCCCTAACGTCCTCTTTTTTATAAGTCTTACCAAATCTGAATATTGGATCATACGGGGCATCAAAAAAGGGTAACAGCGAAGGCTCTACGGGAAGTAAATCTAAAATTCATCTTATGAAATCTTATAAAAACATCAAAAAAGTAGTCGCACAAAAACCAATATCAAAAAAGCTGCTTGCAGCTGATAGGGAAAACGCTCTGGATACAATAAGTAAATATTATAGATCAAATAAATAGTAATCCTTGCCTGTCAAAAAGCAGGCGCTAAATCTTTTAATTATGAATACACTAAAAAACAAAACAAATGAATTAAAAGCGGAATTACAGCGCTTTAGTGGTTCTGAAACCTTCTTTCAAATGCCACTCACCAAAACACGATTTACCGACGGTATTCAATATTTAGCTACTACAGCACAGTGCTATTGGCTTATCACTGATGCTTCTGTAATGGCAAAAAGCTTAGTACCGAAAAGCTATTTTATTACCATCGATTTTAAACGCCTTTCTGAAAAAGAACAAAAAATCCAAGGCTGTGAAGCTGTCATTACTTATGGAGATGGTAATGATCATATCCTCGAAAAACAGCAATACCAGGTAACCGATTTTCCTTTGGATGAATTGCGATTGTTTTTTGTGGATAATACCTTAATGCTTCCCGGTGAATATTAAACCCTAAAAATTTGAACGATGATATATTTGAACTATTCCAACCTCAATGAGGAAACCAAAGAACGGTTGTTTCAAAATTCAAAAAAAGAAGTGGAACAGCGCTTTGGAAACGACATCCGAAACTATGCCAAAAAGCATTTTAAAAATTATGACAAAATGCTCGAGGAGGAAGCGATTCGGAACTTGTACAATTATAAATATGCTTTCCATATTTGACACATCCTGCCTCTTAAAAAAAAGGCCCTTGAAATTTCAAGGGTCTTTCCTTTTATCTCAACTTTTTACACTGAATACTAAAAATACGCTGCCTGAATTCCACAATCGGCATCCAATCCTGTTTTTTAGTCTCAAATCATGCCTTTTGTAACCATAACAAATGACCAGCCCATGTAAATCCTACTCCAATAATTATTAACTTAATAATGCTGAAATGCAGCGTTTTTAAAGGACTCTTCCATTTTATTTTTTTAACTCAAATTCATAAATGGTACTCCTTTTTAACAAATAGATCCCACGGAATTATTTGAATTCCCATAAGCAAATAGTCCATACTATTTGTTTGAATTTTTGTTCGCCCAGGCGAACGAAATCGAAAAGCAAGAGGGTAACATGCTGACGCTTGTTACGTTGATTGTTTTTTTCATAATCCCTTTAAAAATAAGGGATTGTTGAGTTTGTAAAAATACAATGCTTCGTGTTTTTCCGTGAAAAACCTTTGAAGCCCAGTAAAAACAATAAATTTTTCACGGAAAAATGGATAAAGGATACGAAAAAGAGCGGTTTGATAGCATAAGTATAAAGACATCGGTGGCTAAAAAGTTTAGGCGCTATTGCCGAAGTATATCTAAATCTCAGTCCCTGTCCTTATTAATGATGATAGAATTTTTTGAGACCAATGGTATTTCTCCAAAAGAATCCCTGGGACCGCATATCCAGACCTTGGCAAGTTTGATCAAAAAAAGAAATAATGCCGTGATCGCCATCATCAAAGACATTGAAAAAACGCAGACAAAACCTACCAACGCCATGATGAACTTACTCTTTAAAGAAGCCCAAGAAGATGAGGAGGAAGAACTAGTATTGTCGGAAGAAGATCTGTCTGATGGCATAGCTGAAGAGCTATTTACAGAACAGAAAGAACTTGACTATTACCGCGATCAGTATTTCGAAACAAAGTCAAAATTTAATGAACTCAAAGATGATTTTGAAATGGTTTTGAAAAAGACAAAATTAGTGCGAAACAACTTTGGAATCGGGCACTATCGCTTAAATATGAACAAAGAAGAATTTGAGAACTTAAAATATAAATTAGAACATGTACATCACCATAACTCCACAAAAACTAGGCGATAATTATACGCAAAGTGCCGGCGATTTTGTAGCCTATCTCGAAAAAGAAAATGACGGATTGACCGTAGATGCTATGGAACATTTTTTCAATCAATATGGAGAAGAAATCCATGGAAAAGAAGTGATTCAGCAGATAGATGCCAATACCTCAAAACTTAAAAAATCCGAACCTAAATTCTATTCCATCACCGTGAATCCAAGCAAATATGAATTACAACAATTGAAAAACAACAGCCTGGATTTGAAAAGGTATACCCGGGAAATTATGAAAGACTATGCCGGGGCATTCCATCGTGAAATCAATGGAAGGTCTGTAACCGTTGATGATATTAAATACTTTGCCAAAATTGAACATGAAAGAACCTATAAAGGAACAGATAAAGTGATTCGGGAGAATGCGCCTTTTTATAAGAAAATTGTAAGACTTCAATATGAAATCCAGCAAATCAAAAGCGGTGAGATCACAGGAAGTATCCAACGGAAATACCAACAGATTGCGCAATTGAAAAAAGAAGCACCGCATACCATCCATGGGGAACTTATCAAACAAGGCATGCCAAAACAAGGATCACAATCTCATGTGCATATTATTGTGAGCAGAAAGGATATGTCCAACAAATACAGCCTGTCACCGGGAAGTAAATACAAAGCTTCAGAAACCGTATTTAACGGGAACCCGGTCAAACGTGGTTTTCATCGGGAACTTTTTTTTGAAAAGGCCGAAAAAACCTTTGATAAAACATTCAACTATGACCGGAACTTTGTAGAGACATTCCAGGCCCGGAAAACATTCATCAAAGATCCCGAAAAATACTTCGCCAGCTTGATGGGATTACCGACCAGTCAAAAAGCCATGGCATTTCAATTATTAGGGAAATCCGGTATGAACAATACCCTATTCAATATGCCAACCAATAAAGTACAGCTGGCCCTGAAAGTAGTCAAGAGGATCAAAAGAACGATCGGTACTGCCATTCAATCCAGTTCCATCGGGATCTAACTCAAAAAAATGAAGCCAATCATGCTTGTAATCATCTTAGACCTATGGTTTCTACTGCTCTTTTTGGGGTGCTACAAATTCTATCGAAAAGCATTTGTGATCAATCTATTGATCATTCTTGGATTGACCCTCAGTGCTTGGTCTTTACACCATAATAGCTATCTTTTTTACGAGTATCTACTCTATGTGTTTATCCCCTTAGTCTTGGGAAATACCGCAGGCTATGTGTACTTTCATAAAGAAAATGAGGATAACGCTTATTCTAGATACCAGGTCAAATTTCAATTAAAACAAGGGCATCTCACCATCAATAATATCAAAAGAGGTGTTTCCATCATCGGTTCTGCAGGAAGTGGAAAAACGGAAAGTGTCGTTTATAATTTTCTGCAACATTTTAGCAAACATGCCTTTTGCGGAATCCTTCATGATTATAAGGACTTTGAACTCACCGAGATTGCCTATCCCCTTTTTAAAAAGAAAGCCCTGGAATTCTATACGATTTCCTTTGATAAGATCTACTATCGTGTAAATCCTATTGCACCCCGGTATTTGCCGAATGAAGAAAGTGTGAACGAAGTCTCCAGAGTCCTGATTGAAAACCTTTTGGAATATAAGGAATCCGGATCCAGTGGCAATTCCAAGTTCTTTACCGATGCTGTGGAAGGACTCTTATCGGGGCTGATTTGGAAACTGAAAACAACGCATCCTGATTATTGCACATTACCGCATGTCATTGCCCTGTTCCAATATGCCACTACCAAAGGCTTAATTAGATTTTTAAGCGCTAACATCACCGCTAAAAGTATGGCAAGCGCCTTTATCAATGGTATTATTTCAGATAAGCAGACAGCCGGCGTAAAAAGCACACTGGCCAACGCTTTTAAAAAAATAAGTTCCAAAAAAATCTTTATGGCCTTGTCTAAAGATGAAGTCCCTCTGGATATCAATAACGAAAAGAACCCCGGGATTATCTCCATAGTCAACAATCCAAAATATGAATCAGCCTATGCGCCCATTATTGCTACCATCATGCACACGGTTACCAAACAAATGAGTGTCAGGGGGCAAAGACATTCTTTTATACTGATGGAAGAAGCGCCTACCCTACGGCTATTGAACATGCATCGTATTCCGGCAACACTCAGAAGTTATGATATTGCCACTATTTATGTCATGCAGGATAAAATACAGAACGATATGCTGTATGGAGACAAAGCCAGTAAAGCTATTTTAAGCAATCTATCCTATCAGTTTTTTGGAAAGGTGAATGATCCTGATACCGCAAAATACTACGAACGCTTTTTTGAATTGATCAAAATGAAAACGACCAGTATCAATAAAGGATATAACCTCAATTTTGACACCCGGATTACCAAAGGTGAAAAGGAAGTTTCCAAACAACGGGCTGACATATTCTTTAGATTAAAGCAAGGAGAATTTATCTCCTTTGCAGATGGGAAGGATAAGAAAGTGCAATTCAAATTACAAAGCATTCGAAAAGAATCCCCTAAAAGTTCCAAGGATTATTCCGATGAAGATTTGCAGGTAAATTTTGAAAAAATTCATCGGGAAGTCAGGTCAATATTCCAACAGAATCGGAAGTCT
>CBDUIO010000114.1:0-7532 GCA_965367355.1 uncultured Flavobacteriaceae bacterium | reverse complement strand
ATTTTAGCCAGGTAGCTTTTGTTAACTGGAATGCAGGAGGAAGTAATTCAATTTCAGCATTATTAAGGCTTTTCTCTTCAATAAAACACAGACACAATAATTTAGTTTGGATCGCGTCAGTAAGAACAAGATATGGTGTTAATAAACAAGAAAATCAAAGGTTAAGGAAAACCGAAGATGAACTTGAATTAGCTTCAACATTAGGGTATAGAAAAAACACATTTACCAATTGGTACTATTCTGCCAGGTTTAATTTTAAAACGCAATTCACGAATGGATATAATTACCCTGATAGAGATAATGAAATCTCCAGATTTTTGGCTCCTGGTTATTTGTACTTAGGAGGAGGTGCAGAATATGGAAAAAATTTGGATCAATTATCTATTTATTTGTCACCCTTCACATTCAAATCTACTTTTGTTTTGGATGAGGACCTTTCTAATGCAGGATCTTTTGGTGTAATTCCTGCTATTTTTGACGAAAATGGGAATATTATTAAAGAAGGACAGCGTATCAGAACAGAATTGGGTATACTCATAACCAGTTCATATGAAGCCCAAATAGTCGAAAACATTAAATTACTGAATAACCTTAGTTTATATACGGATTATTTAAACAGTTTTGGGAATATTGATGTAGACTGGGAAATCGTTTTTGATTTAAAAGTCAATGATTTTGTTAAAGCAACTTTAGGATCACATATAAGGTATGATAATGATGTCAAGATCCTGGAAGAATCAGATAATGATGGTGAATTCTTTGAAAAAGGTGCTCGTATTCAACTTAAGCAACTACTGGGCGTGGGAGTTGTTCTTAACTTTTAAAATTATTTAAAGAATTCCATTCTGCATTAAGGCTTAAATGAATTCTTTAATTATAAATAAATAAGTAATGGTTATTATTATATCCATAATAAATAAGGAGGAAAATAAAATAAGGCTAGAAATTCCTATGTCCTTATAGTAGTTTAAAATTTTCCCACCATTAGCCTGTTTTAATATATACCATAACAAAACAACAAGCATCAATTTTGTTGCAATAGCAGTAATTACCTTCGGATTGAATATGGTTAACAAAATATTTATTGCAAAGGACCAATAAAAGAATGGCTTGTAAAATATTAGTATTGAAGATAGTTTTTGCATAATAATAATAACGATAAAATCGACTACTTATTTTTTTGAACATGGTTAATCCAAGAGTTTAAACTCATTTCAATTCATAAATTATCGTACTTTTGTTTCACAATTTTTAAGAATAGATGTTAGAAAAATTACAAATAATAAAGCAGCGATTTGACGAGGTAAGTGATCTTATTATTCAACCGGATATCATGTCTGATCAAAAGCGATATATAGCATTAAATAAGGAATACAAGGATTTAAAATTACTAGTCGATAAAGGGGCTGTATATAAATCACTAATTGATAATTTAACTGAAGCAGAGGAGATTATAAAGGAAGGTAGCGATCCTGAAATGGTTGAAATGGCAAAAATGCAGTATGATGAGGTCAAAGAAAAAATTCCTTTACTTGAAGACGAAATTAAATTTATGTTGATCCCTCAAGACCCTGAAGACAGCAAAAATGCGGTTGTCGAATTACGTGCCGGAACTGGAGGTGATGAAGCGAGTATCTTTGCGGGAGATTTGTTTAGGATGTACTCCAAATATTGCGAAAGTAAAGGATGGAAGGTCTCTACTGTTGATTTTAGCGAAGGTACTAATGGCGGTTTTAAGGAGATCCAGTTTGAAGTAATGGGCGAAGATGTTTATGGAACTTTAAAATTTGAAGCTGGTGTCCACAGGGTGCAACGTGTACCTCAAACAGAAACACAAGGACGTGTTCACACCAGTGCGGCAACGGTAATGGTCTTCCCGGAAGCTGAAGAGTTTGATATTGAAGTAGATCCTAAAGATGTAAGAATAGATTTCTTTTGTTCATCCGGGCCGGGAGGGCAATCAGTTAATACGACGTATTCTGCTGTTCGTTTAACGCATATTCCAACCGGAATAGTTGCACAATGTCAAGATCAGAAATCTCAGCATAAGAATAAAGAAAAAGCCTTTAGAGTATTGCGCTCAAGACTTTACGACATGGAGTTAGCTAAAAAACAGGAAGAGGATGCAGCTAAAAGAGGTTCGATGGTAAGTTCCGGTGACAGAAGTGCAAAAATTAGAACCTATAATTATCCTCAAGGTCGTGTAACAGATCATAGAATTGGATTGACATTATATGATCTAAGCAATATTATGAATGGTGATATTCAAAAAATAATTGACGAATTAATGTTAGCAGAAAATACAGAGAAACTAAAAGCAAGTAGTGATATTATTTAAACAATCACACTTGATTTTAATTTGATAATATGACAACACAAGAATTAATTCATCAAATAAAAACTAAAAAATCCTTTCTGTGTATTGGATTGGATGTCGATTTAAATAAGATTCCAAAACATTTATTAAAAGAAAAAGATCCAATATTCACTTTTAATAAAGCGATAATTGACGCTACACATCATTTATGTGTTGCCTACAAACCCAACCTTGCATTTTATGAAGCTCATGGTCTAGAAGGTTGGAGATCTCTTGAAAAAACGATTAATTATCTTAATAAAAACCATCCCAAAATATTTTCAATCGCCGATGCAAAACGTGGTGATATAGGGAATACTAGTACCATGTATGCCAAAGCATTTTTTGAAGATATGGGATTTGATAGTGTAACCGTTGCTCCTTATATGGGAAAAGATTCTGTGGAACCTTTTTTAGCTTTTCAAGATAAACACACTATTTTGTTAGCTTTAACTTCAAATCCGGGAGCTTTCGATTTTCAAACACAAATTGTTGGAAAGCAAGAATTATATAAGCAAGTGTTGGAAACTTCCAAATCATGGAAATACGCTAAAAACTTGATGTATGTGGTTGGAGCTACTAAAGCATCATATTTAAAGGAAATAAGACAAATTATTCCGGATAATTTTTTATTGGTTCCAGGTATTGGAGCACAAGGTGGTAACCTTCAAGATGTTTGTAAATTTGGGTTGAATAAAAATATTGGACTGCTCGTAAATTCTTCAAGAGGAATAATCTATGCTTCTAGTCAAAATGATTTTGCAAATGTGGCCGCTCAAAAAGCCAAAGAATTACAAAGCCAAATGGAAGCTGAATTAAAAAAATATGACTTAATTAATATAAAAAGCCAGTGAATCACTGGCTTTTCATAAACTAACTAACTAACTTAAACAATAATTTAATGAGAAATTTTCTTTCTTCATTACAAATATAACACTCAGTCTGCTAAATTATTGTTAATTAAATATTATAGTTATATTAAAGTTTAGTCAAAAAGTTTGGACTATCAAAAACTTAACAATTTAAGTTTATCAAACATGTTCTATGATCATATGCTTTTATCTTGTAAAGCAAATACCTTTTTTAAAAGGTCTGTTGTCCTTGATGATAGCTTAGTCCTTATGTCTTTTTCCTCTATGGCAATCATAGTATAAACACCCTTGAGAGCTTCATTGGTCACGTAGTCTGTTAAATTGGCATTTACGTTGTTTGTAAAAGGGATATTATTGTATTTATTTATTAGGTTTTCCCATATTTGATCAGCCCCAACCTTGGCAAAGGAAGATTGTATCACCGGATGAAACTTGTCATATAAGGCAGTTTGAGTTTTACTCGTTAAATAAGCAGTTGCAGAATCATCAGGACCTAACAAAATATTTTTTGAATCTTCAAATGTTATTTCTTTTACAGCATTAACAAAAATGGGAGTGGCTTCTTTGACAGCGTCTTCGGCAGCTCTGTTTAGAACTTTTAATCCCTCATCGGCTAAATTACTCAAACCGATATCTCTAAGCGCCTTATCAACTTTTTGGAGTTCTTCAGGAAGCAATATTTTAACAAGTTCATTTTTATAAAATCCATCAACCTGTGTCAATTTACTGACCTGTTTGTCAATTCCAAACTCCAAGGCTTCTCTCAGCCCCGAAGCAATTTCTAAATTGCTTATTTCTCCTTCATTAGGTAATTGATTGATAACACCCTGTAACTCCGCACAAGAATTTAAGGTGAATATTAAGATCATTGCGATAATTATTTTTTTCATCTCGAAATATTTGGTTTAAATTTTACTAAGAAAAGATAACAGTTTTATTATTGTAAACCATCACTTTACGATCTGTATGAAGTTTAATGGCACTGGAAAGCACTATTTTTTCCAGATCCCTGCCTTTTGCTATTAAATCCTTAATGGAATGTGTATGGGATACATGGGCTACATCTTGCTCAATAATAGGGCCTGCATCTAATTCTTCTGTAATGTAATGGCTTGTGGCTCCAATTATCTTCACACCTCTTTTAAATGCCGAATGGTAAGGTTTAGCACCAACAAATGCGGGTAAAAATGAGTGATGTATATTTATGATCTTGTTAGGATATTCGTTAATTATTTTCTGTGAAACTATTTGCATATAGCGAGCTAGTACAATAAAATCAATCTTATATTTTTTAAGTAGTTCCAGTTGTTTTTTTTCGGCTTCTATTTTTGATTCCTTAGTAACAGGTATGTGGTAAAACGGAATATTAAAACTGTTTGCTATAGGCTTTAAATCATTGTGATTACTTAAAATAAATGGTATTTCAACATTTAATTCACCAGAATTGTACCGGCCTAAAATATCATATAAACAATGATCATATTTCGAAACGAATATGGCCATTTGTATATTATAATCATCAGAATAAATACGCCATTTCATTTGGAATTTTTTGGTTAAAGTATTAGCAAAAATTTCCTTGAAGGAATTCATTGAAAATGATGGATTGGAAAATTCACTTTCCAGCCGCATAAAGAAAATATCCTGTTCTCTATCAACGTGCTGGTCTATATAAACAATATTTCCACTATTATCGGCCACAAATTTTGTAACAGAAGCGATAATTCCTGATTGATCCTTGCAATGAATTAAAAGCGTTATTTTATTCATGATATCTTTAAAAAATCAAAAATAAAATTAGTTTAAAAAAATAGAATAATTGGAACTTAGGTTGGTTTTAGATATTTAGAAATAGATGATAGTTTTTTTTGAATTATCCGTAAATTGCAGTTAATAAAATTGCTTTTATTGCGAATGGATCAAGTCAAAGTATACAAACCAAAGCACAAAATAAGAATTGTTACTGCAGCATCTTTATTTGATGGTCACGATGCGGCAATAAATATTATGCGCCGAATAATTCAGTCTACCGGAGTTGAAGTGATTCATTTAGGTCATGACAGAAGTGTAGAAGAGGTTGTAAACACTGCAATTCAAGAAGATGCGAATGCGATAGCTATAACTTCATATCAGGGTGGTCATAATGAGTATTTTAAATACATGTATGATCTGTTAAAAGAAAAAGGAGCCAATCATATTAAAATTTTTGGAGGTGGTGGAGGTGTAATTTTACCAGAAGAGATCAAAGATTTGATGGATTACGGCATTACTCGTATTTATTCACCTGATGACGGTCGTGAACTGGGACTTCAAGGTATGATCAATGACCTTGTGAAGCAATCGGATTATGCTATTGGAGATAAGTTAAATGGAGAGATTGAATTGCTTCCCAGTAAAAATATTAATGCCATAGCCAGAATTATTTCTTCAGCAGAAAATTTCCCGGATGTTGCCAGGGAAACCCTGGATAAAATTCATAAAAAGAATGATAAATCTAGAATTCCGGTTTTAGGAATTACAGGAACAGGAGGCGCAGGCAAGAGTAGTTTGGTTGATGAATTAGTAAGACGATTTTTAGCCGATTTCTCTAAGAAAACAGTTGGAATCATTTCTGTTGATCCGTCTAAACGGAAAACCGGGGGCGCTTTATTGGGAGATAGAATTCGCATGAATGCTATTAACAATCCAAGAGTTTATATGCGCAGTTTAGCAACCAGACAATCGAATTTAGCGTTGTCAAAGCATGTAGGTGAAGCTGTTCAAGTTCTTAAGGCTGCCAACTATGATCTCATAATTCTTGAAACTTCCGGAAT
The DNA here is from genome assembly GCA_965367355.1 of uncultured Flavobacteriaceae bacterium. GTDB lineage: Bacteria > Bacteroidota > Bacteroidia > Flavobacteriales > Flavobacteriaceae > Site-B1. The sequence continues at coordinate 1,491 of CBDUIO010000114.1, read as the reverse complement.
TGGCCAAAGTGATACCGAAATTATTGAACACAGCGATGTTTCTTTATATGTGATGACACCGGAATTTGGAGCAGCAACTCAATTGGAAAAAATTGACATGCTAGATTTTGCAGATTTGGTGGCCATTAATAAATATGATAAACGGGGAGCAGAAGATGCCTTGCGAGATGTGAAAAAACAATACATGCGCAATCATAATCTTTGGGATGTGGCACAAAGTGATCTTCCGGTTTTTGGGACCATTGCTTCACAGTTTAATGATCCCGGGATGAACACACTTTACAAAGCTGTGATGGATAAGATTGTTGAGAAAACAAGTGCAAATTTAAAATCTACATTTAAAATTTCTGGAGAGAAAAGCGAAAAAATATTTGTGATTCCACCATCACGAACAAGGTATTTATCAGAGATATCTGAGAGCAACAGAACTTATGATAAAAAGGGGAAGGAACAATATGAAGTAGCACAAAAACTATATGGCATATATAAAACAATATGTTCCGTTTTAAATGTTTCGACCGACAAAGGGAAAACAGCTTTCCTTGATAAATCTGGATTAAATCAAGAAGAGATCCTAAAAGAAGTAAAAGACGATAATAATAGCTTTATTAAACTGTTATTAAATGAGTTTGACAGAGTAAAATTGAATTTGAATCCTCATTACTGGGAAATCATTTATGGTTGGAAAGATAAGGTTAAGAAATATAAAGACCCCATTTATTCCTTTAAAGTAAGGAATAAGGAGATCAAGATAGAAACACATACCGAATCCTTGTCTCATACTCAAATTCCGAAGGTTTCTCTTCCCAAATATGAAGCTTGGGGTGAAATTTTAAATTGGTCGCTTCAAGAAAATGTACCGGGAGAATTTCCTTTTACAGCAGGATTATATCCATTTAAAAGACAAGGAGAGGATCCTGCACGAATGTTCGCAGGAGAAGGTGGTCCGGAGCGAACCAACAAACGCTTCCATTATGTAAGTAAGGGAATGCCGGCAAAAAGATTATCTACAGCTTTTGATAGTGTTACACTGTATGGAAATGACCCGGATTTAAGACCTGATATTTATGGAAAAATAGGCAATGCTGGCGTATCTGTTTGTTGTCTTGACGATGCTAAAAAATTGTATTCCGGATTCAATTTAGCCGATGAAATGACCTCAGTTAGCATGACAATCAATGGTCCGGCTCCTATGTTGCTTGGGTTTTTTATGAACGCAGCTATCGATCAGCAGTGTGAGATTTATATAAAAGAAAAGGGCTTAGAGAAAGAGGTTGAATCCAAGATTAAAAAGCTTTACAGAGGAAAAGAAAGACCAGAATATTTTGGTGAGCTGCCCGAAGGTAATAATGGATTAGGACTCATGCTACTGGGAGTTACTGGAGATCAGGTTCTGCCTAAAGGAGTCTATGAAGATATTAAAGCCAGAACAATTTCTCAGGTAAGGGGAACAGTTCAGGCAGATATTTTAAAGGAAGATCAGGCACAAAA
>CBDUIO010000113.1:0-7556 GCA_965367355.1 uncultured Flavobacteriaceae bacterium | reverse complement strand
ACCTTATCATGAAATTTTTCCAAATAATCAGTACCGTAAAGGGAGGCATCCGGAAAATTTATATGAAGATCATTGATGGTTTTCAAAAATTCTGAATTCCAAAGATCATCAGCATCTAAAAAGGCAACAAGGTCACCTTTTGATTCCTTAATGCCACGGTTTCTTGAAGCAGATAAACCTTGGTTATTTTGATCAATGATCCGGCAATTGGATAAACCTTGAATACATTCTTTCGCTAACTTAAAACTATTGTCTGTAGAACCATCATTTACAACAATGAGTTCAAAATCCTTCAAAGACTGATTCAATACACTTTGAATGGTACTTTTGATATAGTCTTCCTTATTAAAAAGGGGAATAACAACCGAAAATAAAGGCATTTATTTTATTTTATCAATATAACAAAGATAGCATAAACGATATAAGTCAAATGCAAACATTGATGGCTCACCTGACAGCAAATTGTGTTCAAATTTAATTTTGAACCTTTTATAAAAATAAGCCAATAAATGGTTTAACATTAATACTTTACAAATTTTAAAGACTCTGGTAATTAAAGTGGAATTATAGGAAAGCAAACCTTTTTTGATAATCAATAATAACGATTCGGTTGACTGTAGTGATTTTTTTAAAAATGTCTTGCTTGATTCCAGACCTAAATGATAAACGGGGTTATCAATATGTAATAAATTTATTTTGTGTTTCTTAAGGTCATTTGCAAATAATGTATCCTCATGCCTGTTATTAGGTATAGATTCATTGAATTTAACTTTATTGAAAACATTTTTCTTGATTAAAAAGTTCAATGTTAAAAACCTTAAATATTTATTTTTGTTTCGTTGCTGAACATTCAGAGCTTCCCTCTTTTTACCATAAGCCCAACGTAAAATACAATCTTTTGAAGGTGTTTTTTCCTGATATAAAATGCCACCATAAACCACTTCAGGATTACTGGCTATAGAATTGATATACTTTTGAAGGAAGTCTTTAGTTTTAGGCATGACATCAGCATCCAAAAACAAAAGCCAATCATATTTTGCTGTTTTGGCTAATAAATTTCTGATCTTGCTTCTCCCAATGTTCTTTTTATTCTCAATGAACTTGCACTTAGTTAGCGTATTTATCTTTTGATTCTGTTCATTTAAAATGGAAAAGGATCCATCATCAATACTAATGATTTCAAAATCTATATTAGCTTTTAGTGCCTGGGATTCGAGTTCTTGAACTAAAGGATATACATTGTAATTATAAGTTGGTATTAAGATGGAAAGCATTTATATATTTATTTAGCTTTTTCGCTGCACAACCTCAAATACTTTGTTGTCATCACATTTTAAAGTCTTACTAGGATACTTAAGAAGCATGGCATAATCATGAGTAGCCATAAGTATAGTATTACCATTTTTGTTGATGTCCTGTAAAACCTTCATGACTTCAACACTTGTCTGCGGATCTAAATTTCCTGTTGGTTCATCGGCTAAAATAAGCTCGGGATCATTCAATAAAGCCCTTGCTATGGCAACACGCTGTTGTTCTCCTCCCGAAAGTTCATGAGGAAATTTAAATCCGGAGGTTTTCATACCTACCTTGTCCAAAACTTGCTCAATTTTAACTTCCATTTCTTTTTTATCCTTCCAGCCTGTGGCTTTCAGTACAAAAGACAAGTTTTCGTTAACGGTTCGGTCCGGCAATAATTTAAAATCTTGAAATATGATTCCTAATTTTCTACGCAAATACGGAATGTCTTTCTCTTTAAGGGTTCTCAAATTATAGTCAACTATGGACCCTTCACCTTCAGTTAATTGTAAATCTCCATACAGGGTTTTCATAAAACTACTTTTACCAGATCCGGTTTTTCCTATCAAATAGACAAATTCGCCTTTACTGATATCTACATTGACATCAGAAAGTATCAAACTATTACCTTGATAAATAGAAGCATTTTTTAAACTTAAAACTGTATTTGACATAGTTATAACCCTAAACTTAATATAAGTTGTAAAAGTATCACATAAAATGAGATTAAAAAAGAATCATTTTTCTACTTTTTAAATTGGCAGTATAATTATAATCAAATTCAATCGTTATAGGGATTAGATTAATTTATCTTTGAATTTTAATAAAAAAGCTATAGTTCATGACTAAAAAATGTGTCTTATTAATACTGATAACTGTAATTTTCGGTTATAATATTCAATCGCAACAATCAGCATCTTATACAAGTCAATTTGTAGACTATCAAAAAGCACTTACGCTTTTTAACAACAGTCAATATCTGGCTGCTCAATCTGTTTTTAATCAAATAAAGCTCAAAACCGATGATGAGGTTATTGAATCAGATTGCGCATATTATATTGCCAATTGTGCTGTAAGGCTAAACCAGCAAAATGCCGATGATCTGGTGCAAAAGTTTGTGGACCAATACCCAACAAGCACTAAAAGAAATACAGCATTTATTGATATTGCAGACTATTATTTTGAAAATGACAACTATGCTCAAGCCAGAAAATGGTATAATAAGGTTGATGAAAATTCATTGGCTAAAAAAGAAAAGGAAAAATACAATTTTAATTACGGCTATGCTTCTTTTGTTACAAGAAACTATAATGATGCCAAAAAATATTTAAGTCTGGTAGAGAATTCTCCTGAATTTGGCTCTCAGGCCAAATATTATATTGGTTTTATGGCCTATCAAAGTGATGATTACGATAAGGCAAATGAGTATTTTGATCAGGTGAGTGATGAGGATAAATACAAAGAAAAGTTATCTTATTATCAGGCAGATTTGAATTTTAAATTAGGCAGATTTGAAGAAGCCATAAATCTTGCAAAGGAGCAATTACCAAATAGCGATGACAACGAAATTTCTGAGTTAAACAAAATTATTGGAGAAAGCCATTTCAACCTAAAAGAATACGCCGAAGCAATTCCTTATCTTACAAAGTACAAGGGAAAACGCGGGAGATGGAATAATACCGATTACTATCAGTTAGGGTATGCGTATTATAAGCAAGGAAATTACGATAAAGCAATTTCTGAGTTCAATAAAATAATAGACGGAAAGAACAGTGTAGCACAAAATGCTTATTACCATTTAGGAGAAAGTTATATAAACGTCGATAAAAAGCAGGAAGCGTTAAATGCTTTTAGAAATGCATCAGAAATGAGTTTTGATGAAAAAATTCAGGAAGATGCCTGGTTGAATTATGCAAAAATCAGCTACGAAATAGGAAATCCGTATCAATCTGTACCTCAGGTGCTGGCAGGATACTTGAATAAATATCCAAATACCAGTTATAAAGAAGACATTGAAACCTTGTTGATCGATTCTTATATCACATCAAAGAATTATGAAGAGGCTTTAAACCTGTTAAAAGGGAAAAATAGCTTTCAAAATAAAGTGGCCTATCAAAAGGTTGCTTTTTACAGAGGAATTGAATTATATAATGAACAACAATATTTGGAAGCCAGAGATCTTTTTGAAAGATCAATAAATGAACCCAGAGACGAGTCATTTACTACAAGAGCGACATTCTGGAAGGCTGAAACCGATTATAATTTAACCAATTATGACGATGCATTAATTGGTTTCAAACAATTCCTGGGCAGTTCCAAAGCAAATTCAACTCCGGAGTTTGAAAACATTGATTATAATCTTGCTTATACCTATTTTAAACTAAAAAACTATAAAAAAGCCGGGGAATATTTCAATCAATTCATTGCGAATCACAAAAATGATAAAGTAAGATTGAATGATGCCTATTTGAGACTAGGTGATGCTCAATTTGTTAGCAGCAATTATTCACAAGCAATTGATGCCTACTCAAAGGCCATTGATATAGGTGAGTTGGAGGCCGATTATGCATTTTTTCAAAAAACAATGAGCAATGGATACATAGGTAATTCAGCAAAAAAGATAAGTGATCTGGAAAAATTCTTGAGGGACTACTCTAATTCAAAATTACGTGATGATGCCATGTATGAATTGGGTAATTCTTATGTTAAAGCTAATAGGAATGATAAGGCTATGCCAATGTATGACAGATTAATTTCTGAGTACCCAATGAGTCCGTTTGTCAATAAATCATTATTACGTCAGGGATTAGTGTATTACAATTCTAGTCAAAATGATGAAGCGTTAACCAAGTTTAAAAAAGTAGCCGGTACCTATCCCGGAACACCCGAAGCAGTTCAGGCAGTAGCGACTGCGCGTTTGATTTATATTGACCTGGGTCGAGTGAATGAGTATGCATCCTGGGTGAAAACACTGGATTATGTGGAGGTGACCAATGCCGATCTGGATAACGCAACTTATGAAGCAGCAGAAAAACAATATTTGGATAATAATACTAATGAGGCCATTAAGCAATTCAATGGGTATTTGAATGAATTCCCTAACGGATTACATGCATTGCAATCTCATTTTTATTTGGCACAATTGTATTATAAAAAAGGCCTGATGGAGACTGCAACCCCTCATTACAAATATGTAGTTGAAACGTCTCAAAATGAATTTTCAGAAGAAGCTTTGGCACGATTATCACAAATTATTTTAGAAGCCAAATCATGGAATGAAGCCATACCGTATTTAAAACGATTGGAATCTGAAGCCAATTTCCCTCAGAATGTCATTTTTGCACAATCCAATTTAATGAAAGCCTATTTTGAAAACCAAGATCAGACTAAAACCATTGAATATGCAGAAAAAGTGTTGCAGAATTCTAACATAGACAATAAAGTAAAAAGTGATGCCTATGTATTTATAGCAAGAGCAGCAATAAAAATTAACGATGAAGTTAGGGCTCGAACAGCTTATGCAGAAGTAGAGAAGATCGCATCAGGCTCATTAGCGGCAGAAGCTTTGTATTACAATGCTTATTTTATGAGTAAAGACGGAAAATACAAAGAATCAAACACCAAAGTTCAAAAGTTAGCTAAGGATTATTCAGGTTATAAATATTTTGGAGCTAAGGGATTGATCGTGATGGCTAAGAATTTTTATGCACTGGATGACGCGTATCAGGCCACCTATATTCTGGAAAGTGTAATGAATAATTTCAAGGAGTTTGATGATGTAGTTTCAGAAGCGCAACAGGAATTAAACAAAATAAAATCAAAAGAGGCTAAAACTAATTCGTCAGTACTAACACAAGATTAATAAAATTGACATCCTCTCAAGATCGTTATCGGAATTGTCGGGGCATTAAAATTATATCAAAAATCATCAATCGTAAATAGCAAATAAAACATGTCAAAGTACCTTAAACATATAATAGCAATAGTATTAATCATCAATGCTAATCACTTATTTTCACAGGATCGAGAAAATGACACCATTAAGACTGATGTCGTGAACGTGGTAAAACCGTATTCTCCAACAATTTCTGATGCTTTTAAAGTAAAGGAGACACCTACAATTAATGATGAAGAGACCATGACTAAAAAGGAGGTTAAATACAATATATTTTCTTTTCCGGTTGCTTCTACATTTGCACCTGCAAAGGGCAAAGCGGCAGATGTGGATAAGGCGAAAAAGGAAAAGTTATTTGATAATTATGCATCGGTTGGTGTAGGTACATATACCACTATTTTAGGAGAATTATATTTAAATCATGCACTCAACAACACAGAAAGTGTAGGTGGGTATATCAACCATCACTCATCGCAGGGAGGTATTGAAGGACTCTATTTGGACGATTCTTTTTCAGATTCAAAAATCAATATCAACTATAAAAATAATTTGAGTACCTATTCATGGAATGTTGAAGCCGGATATCAATACCAAAAATTCAATTGGTATGGAATCGATCAAACCGTTTACGATCAATCTGATGCAGATCAGATCGATCCTAAACATGCATTCAATACAGCTCATTTTGGAGCAGAAATTAATTTTGATCCTGCAATTATTAACAATGGGAGTTTTTTATTCAGAAGATTCAGTGATGATCAAGGATCTGGAGAGAACAGGTTAGTGGTTAAAACTGATTTTGATTTTGAATTAGGAGATCATAACATGGCCACCGATATAAAACTGGATTACTTAAGCGGCAGTTTTGACAGAAATTACTTAACTACTGATGAATTAAAGTATGGCAATTTTCAATTAGGGATTTCACCAAGCTACCAAATAAAAGAAGATGATCTTACCGTTAATTTTGGAGCTTCATTTTTCTATTTTAATGATACAGAAGCCAGTCAGAACAAATTCTATATATTTCCTAAAATCAACGCATCATACAGACTAGTTGATGAAATACTAATAGCTTATGGTGGCATTGGAGGTGATCTCATTCAAAATTCTTATTATGGATTTGCTCAGGAAAATCCTTTTGTTTCTCCTACATTATTCATTCAGCCCACAAATCAGCAGTACAATGGTTTTATAGGTCTTAAAGGGAAATTATCCAATAGTATGAGCTATAATTTAAGAGGAAGTTATTATAACGAAAAAGATAAAGCACTTTACAAGAATAACCTGGCATACATTGATCCTATTGATAATGAAGATTATTTTTATGGAAATTCCTTCGGAATCGTTTATGACGATGTAACCACTTTAAACCTTTTTGGAGAATTAAATGTTGCTGTAAACAGAAGCTTTACTTTGGGTATTAAAGCTGAATATTTTGCTTATGATGTAGATATGGAGGAGCAAGCATGGAATTTACCCGATTTTAAAGGATCTCTTTTCATGGATTATCAAATAGATGAAAATTGGTTTATGGGAGCTAACCTATATTATGTAGGTGAGCGTAAGGATGAATCAAATTTAGTTGATGGACTAAATATGACAACAAATCAAGTTAATTTGGATAGTTATTTTGATGCCAATGCCCATTTAGGTTATAAGATAAATGATCAATTCTCGGTATATGCAAAAGCAAATAACATAGCTGATCAGGACTACCAGCGATATTTGAATTTTCCGGTTCAGGGAATTCAATTTTTAGCAGGGGCAACCTATAAGTTCGATTTTTAATACATTGATTCATCCTGAACTAGTTTCAGGATCTCATTAAATAAATACAAAAAGCGTTCTTTCGAGTCTTCGGAGCTGAACGCTTTTCTTATTTTTGCAAATAAATATGTGTCATTTCGCGCTCTGTCGAGAAATCTCATTATTCTTATTTTTTATTCAAAAGATAAATCCTAAATATGGAGACAATTAAAGCAATAAAGACCAGGAGAAGCATTCGTAAATTCAAAAACTCACCGGTTTCTGATGCTCAGATAAAAGTACTATTAGAATCTGCTATGCAGGCACCAAGCGCAGGCGATGGTCGTCCATGGCATTTTGTGGTTATTAGAAACAGGCAAAAATTAAATGCTTTAGCCGATAAAGTTGATGGAGGCAATGCCATGTTTAGAGAGGCACAGGCAGCCATACTAATTGTTGCCGAGCCAGAAATAGAAGGTTTCCCGGGATTCTATCCTCAGGATTGTTCCTGTGCGGCACAAAACCTTCAATTAGCAGCACATGACCTTGGACTTGGAACCGTTTGGATTGCCTTATGGTCTGTAAAACCTAGATTGGACGGACTCAAAGAGATTAT
>CBDUIO010000112.1:0-7590 GCA_965367355.1 uncultured Flavobacteriaceae bacterium | reverse complement strand
GGGTTTGAATAAGTGCTATTTTTAAGTTTTTTGACATTGTTTTAATAGAAAATAGTACCGAGTTTTTCAATCAGTATTTTAACTTCGGCTCAATTTTTTCTTAGCCGAATCCAATCGATCATTCAGCTTTTTAATTTTTTCAACCCATTTGGCGTCATCAACAGGGGATAGTTTGCCCTTTTTGCTGAGTTTTTCGTATTTATTTTGAGCATCTTCAAGATTAGATTGAGCTTTTTCAACCGCTTTTTCAGCTTTTAGTTTTCTCTGTAATTCCTTTTCAACCCTTTTTAGTTTTTTCTCAGCAGATCTTTGCTTTTTCTCAGCCTTTTTATATTCTTTTTCCTGTTTTTCAAGCCTTTTTTCCACTTCTTTCTGTTTTACTGCCTTATTAAATTCAGATCTAATTTGATTCTGGTCCTCTAATGATAAAGAATTGGTTACGTCATAACCACCTTTAAAGATCAAGCCCTTTTTAACAGTATAGGTTGCATTTTTGTAAACGACTTCCTGACTGTGAACAAACCCCGCAATAACCAAACAGATTATTGTCGTATAAATTTTTAATAGTTTCATTGATTTATTTTTATTATTAAAGGTACATAATTGGCATCATATTTTGCACAATATCTTTGCAGCTTTAATCAAAGTTTCATCTGTTTTGGCAAAACAGAATCTGAGAACCTTTTGGTCTAATTTATTCTCATTAAAAACCGATGTAGGAATTGATGCAACACCTTGTTCTGTAATCAATCTTTTGGCATAATCAAAATCGTTCTCATCTGTGATCTCAGAATATTCCAGCAATTGAAAATAGGTTCCTTTTGAAGGCGCAAACTTAAATCGGGAACCCTTTATATTCTCAAGGAAAAGATCTCTTTTTCTTTGAAAGAATTCAGATAAGGATAAGTAGCTGTTTGGATCTTTCATATAATCAGCTATTCCTTTTTGGGTTGGATGATTCACGCTAAACACATTGAACTGATGTAATTTTTTGAATTCGTCCATCAATTCCTTGGGAGCGCAGCAATAGCCAATTTTCCATCCTGTATTGTGAAATGATTTACCTAGAGAAGAAACCACAAAACTTCTGGCTTTGAGATCTGGAAATAAACAAGCGCTTTGATGTTTCTCATGGTCAAAGATCATGTGTTCATAGACCTCATCACTTAACACAATGATATTTGTATTTCTTGTTAGGTCCTGCAATTTTAGCATATCATCTTTTTCCAGAATTGTTCCACTGGGATTGTGTGGTGTGTTAATAACGATCATTTTTGTTTTACTATTGATCTTGCTTTTCACCTCATCCCAGTCAACCTTGAATTTTGGAGCTATAAGTTGGATGGAAACCGGAACTCCTCCGTTTAGCTCTATAGTTGGAATAGAACTGTCATAAGCCGGACGAAAAACAATGACTTCATCATGTTGCCTTATAAAAGTTGATATGATGGTATAAATAGCCTGAGTTGCACCAACTGTTACCGTTATCTCGGTATCAGAATGATAAGCCGCATTATATACTAACTCCATTTTTTTGGCGATCGCATTGCGTAAATCCGGATTACCTGCCATTTGTGCGTATTGGTTGTATCCTGAATTCATGGCTTTTGTAACCAGATCGAATAATTTTTGATCCCCTTGAAAATTAGGATAACCTTGTGACAGGTTTAGTGCATTGTGTTTATTGGCCAAAGCACTCATCACGGCAAAAATGGTTGTTTCAATGTTTGGAAGCTTAGAGTGGTGTTTCATTTACAGGGTGTTAAATATCATATAAAATAAGAAAAAAATTACTATTTCGAACCTTGTTTTTTATCTTTGCATACTCTAAAAAATAACAACATGAAATTCTTTAAATTTCTTATCCTATTTATTACAATTCAAGTTTCTGCCCAGCAGGGCGGTATGTGGATCCCTTCATTGCTCGAGGGTATGAACGAACAGGAAATGACAGACCTGGGAAGTAAGTTAACTGCCAAAGACATCTACGACGTGAATAACTCAAGTTTAAAGGACGCCATCGTTCATTTTAATGGAGGTTGTACGGCAGAGGTCATTTCTCCAAAAGGATTAATACTCACAAATCATCATTGTGGATTTAGTCAGATCCAATCACATTCGTCACTTGAAAATGATTATATATCAAATGGCTTTTGGGCCATGAGCTTAGAAGAAGAATTACCAAACAATGGCTTGTATGCAGAATTTATTGTTAGAATAGAAGATGTTACAAATCAGGTATTGGAAGGTGTTCTTGACACCATGACAGAAAGAGAAAAGCAATCTAAAATAGATGGAAACAGCAATGCCATTCAAAAAGCAACCGAGAAGGAAGACTGGCAAAGGACAAAGATCAAAGCGTTTTACAGCGGAAATCAATATTTCCTTTTTGTAACGGAACGATACGAAGATGTAAGATTGGTTGGAGCGCCTCCTGTGGGAATAGGTAAGTTTGGGAGTGATACAGATAACTGGGTTTGGCCGAGGCATACAGGTGATTTTTCTATTTTCAGAATTTATGCCGATGTTAACAATCGTCCTGCGAAATACTCTGTTGAAAATGTGCCTTACACACCAAAACACTTCCTGCCTATATCATTGGATGGCATTGAGGAAGGTGATTTTACCATGGTGTTTGGATTCCCGGGCACAACCGATGAATACTTGCCTTCTGTAGCTTTAGAGCAAATAGTGGGAAAAGTAAATCCTTCAAATATTGCCATCAGGGAAGCTGCCATAAAAGTGATGGATGAGAAAATGAAAACAGACGATGAAGTAAGGATAAAATACGCCTCAAAACAAGCAAAAATTGCCAATTACTGGAAGAAATGGATCGGTGAAAATCTTGGTCTTAAAAAGAGTAATGCGATTGCTAAGAGAAAAGAATTTGAGGCCGAATTCACAAGACAGCTAAAGGCAAAAGGATTAGAGGGAGAATATGGAAACCTGCTGCCGGAATTTGATAGATTATATAAAGAGTTTGAACCCATAAATGTAAAGCGAAGTAATTTTGCTGAAGTGTTTATCAGGAATAACGAATTGATGTCAGCAATGCTAATATTGGCTCAGTTAGAGCAAGCTGCATTCAGAGGGGAAGATGTATTTGAGAGGGCAAGGACCTCAGTGATCAACAGATTAAAAGGAAGTTTCAAAAACTTTGATGCTGAGGTGGATAAAGGCATTTTCAATAGCGTTATGCCATTATATACGAAGGATTTTGATGCTTCAATATATGAAACTACGGAATTTACAGATCTTGAAAGTGCTTTAGAAATCTTGAATAGTAAGCCTAAGAAATTCATTAAAAAATTGAATGAAGATCCGGCTTATAAATTTGCAAAACCATTTATTGAAGAGTTCTACACCAAAATAGAACCTGAATTCCAGAGTATAAATAATGAGATCAATGCGCTACAAAAAATATACATGAAAGCGCAAATGGAAGTTTTGCCGGAAAAGCGATATTTCCCTGATGCCAACAGCACAATAAGAGTGACATATGGTATTGTGAAAGGATATGAGCCTAGAGATGCCGTATATTATGAGCCTATAAGTTATTTGGAAGGCGTCATGGAAAAATATATTCCCGGAGATTATGAATTTGATGTTCCGCAAAAACTACAGGATCTTTACAATTCTATGGACTATGGGCAATATGCCGATGAGAATGGCAAACTTCCTGTTTGTTTCCTGGGGACCAATCATACAACTGGAGGAAATTCAGGAAGTCCGGCAATTGATGCTCACGGAAACTTAGTAGGATTGAATTTTGACAGAGTATGGGAAGGAACCATGAGCGATTATAATTATGATCTCGATATTTGCCGAAACATAATGGTAGATCTGCGTTATGTTTTGTTTATAGTTGATAAATACGCTGGAGCAACACATCTGATTGATGAGATGACATTGGTACACCCTAAAAAAGAAAATTTAAAAAGTAAAACTCCTGCCATAGAAGAGCTAAATAGTAGTAATCTATAAGATTTAAAAATCCCAGCTATTCGACTGGGATTTTTTTAAGAATTGATATTTTTTTATCCTGAGCAATTTAATAATTACTTTAGTTTTATTTATCTCTTAAAATCATTACCTTTAAGATGATCTTCACAAGGGTAGATTTTCAAATTGATACTATCAGTTATTAATTTTTAAATCGAAATGCCTATGGAAATTTACACTACATTTTGAAGCTAAAATAAACCCTTTATCCTTTTATTTTAGAATATTCAGGACTTACTCCAATTATAAGAAGTTTTAAAGGAAAGTGTTATTACAAAGGAGTACAGATAAATTCGAAATTATAATATCAAAAGTTTAATTGTACTTGATCCAAAGAATGTCCTTGGCAATGTTATCAGTTTCAAAATGGATGACTTTTAATTATTTAAACATTTTCAAATTCTTAATTCTTGAAAAATGAAGACAAAACTACTAGTATTCGCATTTTCTATGCTCATGAGCATATTCTTACACGCTCAAACTACTGCAATTCCTGATGTTAATTTTGAACAAGCATTGATTGATCTAAATATTGATAAGGATAATACTATTAATGGTAGCGTTGCTACTGCTGATATTTCTGGTGTTACATCATTAAATGTCAGAAGTAAAAATATTAGTGATCTAACTGGTATTCAAGATTTTTCATCCTTAATCCAATTAGATTGTTCCTACAATCAACTTACATCTTTAGATGTAACTCAAAACTCTGCTTTAACAAAAATTACTGTTTATGACAATCAACTAACAACTCTAGATGTCAGTCAAAATAATGCTTTAACAATTTTAACTTGTCCTGGTAATCAACTTACGACTTTAGATGTATCTCAAAATCTTGATTTGACAAGTTTAGTTTGTGGTGATAATCAACTTACGACTTTAGATGTATCTCAAAATCTTGATTTGACAAATTTACGCTGTGCAGGCAATCAACTTACGACTTTAGATGTAACTCAAGCTTCCGATTTACAATCGTTATATTGCTCTTCTAATCAACTTACTAGTCTAGATGTAAGTCAAAACACTAATTTAACAGAGTTGGGATGTGGCAGCAATCAACTTACAAGTTTAAACATAAGTCAAAATACACTTTTACAGATTTTTAATTGTTCTAACAATCAACTTACGACTCTAGATATAAGTCAAAATACAATGTTAGGAAATTTAAATTGTTCTAATAATTATCTTACAAATTTAAGTTTAAATCCATCTATAACTTATTTAACTTGTTCTAATAATCAAATACAAAGTTTAGATTTAAGTCAAAATACTTATTTATATTTATTAGAGTGTGAATACAATCAACTTAAATCTATAGATGTAAGTCACATTTTCAATATTCATGATTTAATTTGTAACAACAATCTGCTTACGTATTTAAATTTAAAAAACGGGAATAATTGGGGATTACAACAGTTAATTGCAACCAATAATCCTTCATTGTCATGTATTGACGTTGACAATGTAAACGATGCTAATAGTTTTTATAATTGGGAAAAAGATGACACGGCAACTTATTCAGAAGATTGTAGCGCAATGAGCGTAGATGAATTTGGAAAAGTTTCTTTTCTTATTTATCCTAATCCAATTAATGATTTACTATATATCAGTTTAAATGAACCTGCCGATTATTTACTAATCAATTTGAATGGCCAAATTTTAAAAAAAGGTAAAATAAAGGAAAATGAAAACACCTTAAATGTATCCAATCTTCCAATTGGATTATACTTTTTAAAAATTAGAACAGATAAAGGGGGAGTAACGAGTAAACTGATAAAACAATAAACCAAAAAAAACCCAAGCAATCGCTTGGGTTTTTTTATTTCTAAAATCTTTTCCAGATTTTTAAATACTCATTGCGGTATTGTTATTCTCCAAATAAATTACTAAATTTAATCTGATCTTCACAAAAGTAGATTTCTAAATTGGTATAAACTGATATTAATTTTTAAATCTATATTGTCATGAAATTAAAATTATTTTTTTTGATGGTATTCAGTGCCTTCCTTTTTTTAGGATGTAGCACTGATAAGCAAGAGGAATTTTTCAATGATTCTTCAAATTCTAAACTTAGTGAAGGCAGTTTCGCAGCTAAGGTTGTAACTCGTCCTTTCAATTCGAAGGCTTCCGGTGATTGGTTTATTAATCTCAATCCTGAAGAATATGTTTGTAATGGATTGCTCCAGTATTCCATAGTGGGAACAGGGAATGCGACCCATATGGGAAAAATCGATATCTCCGGTACATTATGTACATTCCCACCCGAACAAATATATATTTTAGAAGTAACATTTACAGCTGCGAATGGAGACTCAATAACATTGGAATCTGGTGAGGTTTTTATCAATGAAGGTAATTATATAGGTGGAATTTTTAACTTTACAGATGGCACTGGACGCTTTGAAGGTGCATCGGGACAAATTACGGTTGACGAAATTCTTGTTCCAATAGAGTTTGATAATTCTTTTGATCCGCCATTACCAATTGCTGGTACTTTTTCTAATAAGAGCTCAGGGACTATAACATATTAAGTTACAAAAACTCTAATTACTTTGTTAAATCTATATTGTCATGAAATTAAAATTATTTTTATTGTCGGTATTTAGTGCTATACTTTTTTTAGGTTGTAGCACTGATAATCAAGAGGAATTTTTCAATGATTCTTCAAATTCTAAACTTAGTGAGCACAATGTCGAAGCTAAGGTTGTAACTCGCCCTTTTAAAGTAAAAGGTTCCGGTACTTTTTCATTTATAAGTTTTCCTCCTACAGAGGAATGTGGTAGTTTCCTTCAATATTTGATAGAAGGCCAAGGAAATGCAACACATTTAGGACTTTTTACTGTGACCATTACTTACTGTACAGATTTTGGAGCTAATCATTTCCTTACTGGCACACAAGTGGCTGCTAATGGAGATGAACTGCATTTTTATTCTATAGGATTTGGCCAAGATGAACAAGGTCAATGGACCGATTATTTTTATGATGGAGGAACCGGTCGCTTTAAAAATGTGACAGGTGATATGAGGCTATATGGAGTAACTGAATTTACAGATTTTGACCCTGTTACCGGTATTCCAATGGCAGGTGTTTATTCCAACTATGGAACAGGTACATTAACTTATTAGGTTTATTAAATATATATAATTTTAAAAATGGTTTGAGAAAGCAATCGATTTTTTAATGGCAGCTTAAAAAAAAGACTACGGTTTCTTTTCTCATTATTAGTTTATTTGATACATAAAGTCTTTTAAAGAGTTTTGGACTTGTATTGATTTGATATAGAAGAATCAAAAAAAATCCCAAGTAGATGCTTGGGATTTTAATAATATCTACGTAAAATAAAACTATTTGATACTAGCTTTCATCAGTTCCCTGTTCATTCTTGCAATTGTGTCTAGTGAAATTCCTTTTGGGCATTCTACTTCGCAAGCTCCCGTATTGGTACAGTTACCAAACCCTTCCAGATCCATTTGTGCTACCATGTTCTTAACACGGTCTGCAGCTTCAATTTGTCCTTGCGGTAATAAAGCGTATTGTGATACTTTTGCTCCTACAAACAACATGGCAGATGAGTTCTTGCATGTAGC
>CBDUIO010000111.1:0-7607 GCA_965367355.1 uncultured Flavobacteriaceae bacterium | reverse complement strand
TCGGGATAGCACTTAATTTTGAGAATTTTGGACTGGACCTGCGTTACGAAAGAGGGTTCAGCGAAAATGAAGCTAATTTTTTAGAGATTAACGATCGTTTAGATACAAGACCAGATCAGTTAATACTCAGTTTATTCGTGTATCTATAATAATAAAAAAGCCGCTTTAAAGCGGCTTTTTTATTATCAATCTTGTGTCGATACGGTTGAGTCTTTATCTAAATAATTGGGTATCCCATCACCATCAGAATCATCATTTCTCGGGTCGCCATCACCATCTAAATCCTCATATTTGGTTAATGTATTGTCGCCATCATCATCAGGATCTAAAAAGTCCGGAACGAAATCTCCATCGGTATCGTCGCTATACAAACTTCTGTCTCCATCTAAGTCTTCATGAATATTAAGCACACCATCACCATCATGATCGGCTTCGTTAACGCCTATCATATGGAACTTGAATATTAATGGAGCATAGGCAGATGTACCAGCCACTGGTGAATTATAGTATCCTAATCCGGAAGGAAGAAAAATGGCCCCTATTCCAAAATTTTGATAAACAAATGTTCCATCTCCATTTTCTGTAAATCCCGTTGCACCTTTAAACTCTATAACGCCTTCTCTAAATCCTTGCACTACATTTGGCAATTGAAACCAAATAGGCAGAGGGGAACTGTCAAACACATCCAGATCTAAAAGCATACCGGTATAAGCTACAAAAGTAGAATCTCCAAATGTAGCCGTTTCTCCTAATCCTTCTCTCACTTTCAGGAAATAAAGTTTGTATTCAACGTCCTCGGCATCAGTAACCGTTTTGTACATCAATTCAGGTCTGTCAATTAAAGGAGTTTTGTCAATATTATCTCCGGCTATGGTGTCAAATTCGATCTGAAAAGTTGTACTATTAGGATCTGCTTCAAACTCTTCGTAATTATAAAAATGAGTCGACAAGAATTCTTCAATGGAATCAATATCTACCAAATATTGTTCACTGCGATCTCGTGGTGGGGTTATGGTAACATCATCATCATTCCCACAAGCATTAAATCCCAAAATCAAGACCAAAAGAATAAACCAGTAATTTTTAATTTTCATATGCCAATTTTTATTGTGCAATGTAACATCCTTTTTATTATAATTTGGAGTATTTGAAACATTTTACCTTAGGATGTTTCATTATTTCTTTTTTTCTGCCCGCAAGATAATTTTTATAATATTTTTGTGCAATAACATTAACGTAGATTTTAAGTTAATTATATGCGTGTTGATAAATTTCTTTGGTGTGTCAGGTATTTTAAAACCAGAAATATGGCTACTGTTGCTTGCAAAAAGGGACATGTAAAGGTAGATGGCATGGTTGCAAAACCCGGAAAAGAAATATTTCCAACCAGTAAGATCGTGGTTAGAAAAGATCAAATTAATTATGAGATTCTTGTTAATGATATTCCTGAAAGCCGGGTTGGTGCTAAACTGGTTGATATATACCGAACAGATATAACTCCCAAAGAAGCATTTTTAGCTCAAGAGCAGTTAAAATTTGCAAAGGATTATTACAGGAAAAAGGGTGCCGGAAGACCAACAAAAAAAGACAGGAGAAATCTCGAAAATTTTAATGAAGACAATGACTGAATTAAACAAAGATTACTGGGATGAAAAATATGCCGAAAACAAGACCGGATGGAACATTGGTTATATATCAACGCCTATAAAAAACTATATTGATCAATTAACTGATACGTCCTTAAAAATATTAATTCCTGGAGCCGGGAACAGCTATGAAGCTGAATATTTATGGAACAAGGGATTTAAGAATTTATTTATTTTGGACATTTCAAAACAACCTTTGATTAATTTTAAGAAACGGGTTACCGATTTTCCGGATACGCATCTTATTCATAAAGATTTTTTTGAAACTGAAGGCACATTTGATCTGATTATTGAACAAACTTTTTTTTGTGCTTTAGATCCAAAGCTAAGACGGAATTATGCTATAAAAATGTTTGATCTGTTGTCAAATAAAGGGAAACTGGTTGGTTTATTGTTTGATTTTGAATTGACTGTGGAAGGACCTCCTTTTGGTGGTGATAAAGAGGAGTATATTACCTATTTTAAAGACCTATTCAAAATAAAGATTTTGGAAAGGTCATATAATTCCATAAAACCGAGAATGAATAGAGAACTGTTTTTTATCTTTGAAAAAAAATAAGGACATGACATTACAAGAAAATACCATCCTTACTCATAAGGAGATAAAGCATAAAATTAAACGTATTGCTTTCCAGATTTATGAGAATAATGTAAATGAAAAAGAAATTATTCTGGCAGGTATTGAAAGTAATGGTTATGTGTTGGCAAAACAGCTAAAATCTGTTTTAACCAAAATTTCTGAAATAAATCCAATTTTATGTAAAGTGGTTATTGATAAGAAAAATCCCAGAAATGAAATAACCACTTCTATTCCGGCAGATCAATATAAAAATAAATCGGTTGTATTAATCGATGATGTATTAAATTCCGGGACCACATTGGTTTATGGCGTAAAACATTTTTTAGAAGTTCCATTAAAGCAATTTAATACAGCTGTTTTGGTTAATAGAAATCATAAAAAATATCCTGTAAAAGCCGATTTCAAAGGGATATCATTATCCACTTCGCTTCATGAGCATGTTGATGTGATATTAACAGGAAGTGACTATAAGGCTACTTTAGAATAGTTGAAAAATAATTTCTTCAACAATAGTTTTAGCAGTTTTTTTGTCTGTATCTATAATATGATCAGACCTCATATAATAGGGATTCCTTTCAAATAGATGTTTACCAACAAATTCTGTTAAGGCACCTTCGGAATCAATATCTGCCACAATTGGCCTTTTATCTTTTTCATGAATTAACCTATTGACAATTTCTTTTATGGATGTCTTTAAATAGAAACTAACTGCATCTTTTTGTGATTTGATAAGATCCATATTATTGGCGTAACAAGGCGTTCCGCCTCCAAGAGAAATAACGGTTTTCTCATCCATTGTCAACAACTCTTTTAAATATGTATTTTCAACCTTCCTAAAGTATATTTCTCCTTTTTTGTTAAAGATATCCGAGATTGTTTTACCCTCCTTTTTTTCTATATAATTATCCAGATCGACAAATTTACAGCCAATGATCTTCGCTAAAAGCCGACCTACCGTAGATTTTCCCGAGGCCATGTATCCTAATAAAATAATCTTCATAAATTAACTAATTGGATAGTGATAAGGTATTAAAACCGCAGTACAAAAAAAAGAAAAATATCTCTGTAAAAGCGTTGTTTTATAAAATTAAACAATTTATATTTGCACCTCGTTTTTAAAACCATACCAAAGACCTGGTAGCTCAGTTGGTAGAGCATCTCCCTTTTAAGGAGAGGGTCCTGGGTTCGAGCCCCAGCCCGGTCACAAAAAAAAGTTAAGCATTATGCTTAACTTTTTTTATTTTTACCATTTACATTATGCGCACGTGGCGGAATTGGTAGACGCGCTAGCTTGAGGGGCTAGTATTCGCTTAGAATGTGGAAGTTCGAGTCTTCTCGTGCGCACTTCTATTTGTCAAAGTTTTCTTAATAAGTTTTATAAATCATAAATTATAGTTAAGTTTGTTTAACTATTTTATATTTATTATGAACAATATTAAGAGTGAGTTCAGTATCAAAGATCTTGAAAATCTAAGTGGAATAAAGGCTCATACCATCAGGATTTGGGAAAAACGATATAATTTATTGCAGCCAAACAGATCTGATACCAATATCAGAAATTACAATCTTGAAAATCTTCAAAAACTATTGAACGTTTCATTTTTGAACAAGAATGGCTATAAAATTTCCAAGATAGCTAAATTAAATGCTGATGACATTTCCAACCAAGTTAATGAAATAGCTTTAGAGGCAAATTCAGATAATCATGCCATAAATTCCTTTAAGCTGGCAATGCTAAATTTTGACCAGGCCCTATTCTATGATACTTACAACAAGCTAAGGGAAGAAAAATCATTTAAAGAAATTGTCTATGATGTTTTTATGCCTTTTCTGGCAGAATTGGGAACATTATGGCAAACAGATACAATATCAATAGCCCACGAACATTTTGTTTCAACACTTATCAAGCAAAAAATATTATTGAATATAGAGAAAGTTCAAAATAAAAGCCAACCTATTCAATCTCAAACTTTTGTTTTGTATCTTCCTATGAATGAAATCCATGATATTGGTTTATTATTTACAACTTACGAATTGATAAGTAAGGGTTATCACTGTATTTTTCTTGGAGCAAGCGTACCAATAAGCAGCTTATCAAGCTTATTAAACTATTATGATAATTTGAAGTTTGTATCTTATTTCACCGTAAAACCGGAGAAAGATGATATTACCGACTACTTAAATGAGTTTCATGAAGCAATATTAAAGTCAGGTAAAAACGAACTTTGGATTTTAGGCAGAATGATAAAACATATTGATTCAAAAAAATTACCAAAGCAGATAAAAGCATTTTCCAGTATTGAAAAACTGGTAAAACAAATATAACTCAGTTACAACGAATATGACAAAAACAGTATCCATTATTGGTTCAGGATTTTCATCACTGGCTGCCGCATGTTATCTGGCTAAAAGTGGATACACAGTTACCGTATTTGAAAAAAATTCGACTATAGGCGGAAGAGCGCGTCAATTAAAAAAAGATGGATTTACTTTTGATATAGGCCCAACCTGGTATTGGATGCCAGACGTCTTTGAGCGATTCTTTTCAGATTTTAATAAGACTCCTTCAGACTATTACGAATTAGATAAATTAAATCCTGCTTATAGTGTCTATTTTGGAATTGATGACTTCATAACAATTGAGGATACAGTAGATAAGATTTCTGCCACCTTCGAAAAGGAAGAACCAGGGAGTTCTGCGAAGCTTAAAAAATTCATGACATCTGCTCAAACCAATTATGATATTGCCATAAAAGATCTGGTTTATAATCCAGGAGAATCTCCTTTGGAATTGGTAACCATGAAAACGATCAAGAAATTAGATCAATTTGTGAGTAATATTAAGAGAGATGTGAGGAAGGATTTTAAAAATGAAAGGCTGGCGCAAATCCTGGAATTTCCCGTGTTGTTTTTAGGAGCCAAACCAAGTAAAACACCTTCCTTCTATAATTTTATGAATTATGCCGATTTTGGTATAGGTACTTTTCATCCTAAAAAAGGAATGTATCAGGTCATTTTAGCAATGGAAACTTTGGCTAAAGAACTTGGCGTAACAATAAAAACAGATACACCTATTGATAAAATAATAGTTGAAGACAGAGAAGCTAAAGGTGTTATTTCGCATGGAGAAAAATTTTATTCTGATATCGTTTTGAGTGGAGCAGATTATAATCATACCGAAACTTTAATAGAAAAACAATACAGACAATATTCTGAAAAATATTGGGCAAAGAAAACATTTGCTCCTTCTTCTCTCCTTTTTTATGTAGGGTTTGATAAAAAACTTAAAAACGTCAATCATCATACGCTTTTTTTTGATGTCGACTTTGACACTCATGCAGCCGATATTTATGATGATCCCAAATGGCCTGAAGAACCTTTGTTTTATGCTAGTTTCCCATCAATAACCGATGATTCTGCTGCTCCAAAAGGAAAAGAGGCCGGAATATTTTTAATTCCTTTGGCTCCCGGACTAGAAGACACAGAAGATTTGCGAGAACAATATTTTAATAAAATTATTTCTCGTTTTGAGAACCTCACTTCACAGAAAGTGAAAAATAATATTATATTTAGGGAGTCATTTTGTGTAAATGATTTTATTAAGGATTACAATTCTTATAAAGGAAATGCTTACGGAATGGCAAACACATTAATGCAAACCGCTTTTTTAAGACCAAAATTAAGAAGCAAGAAGGTTAAGAATTTGTATTTCACCGGTCAATTGACTGTCCCAGGTCCAGGTGTACCACCTTCACTAATTTCGGGAAAACTGGTTGCAGAACTAATAAAAAAATATCAAAAAAATTAAGCTATGAAATCCCTCTTTGACTCGGTATCTAATGATTGCAGTAAGATCGTAACAAAATCTTACAGCACCTCCTTTTCATTAGCAACAAAAATGCTGTCCAAATCAATTCGGCAGGACATATACAATATATATGGTTTTGTTCGTTTTGCTGATGAAATAGTCGATTCCTTTCATGATTATAAAAAGGAAGAACTTTTTAATCATTTTGTTCAAGACCTTGAGAGAGCTTTAACGGACAAAATAAGTTTGAATCCCATTCTTAATTCGTTTCAAAACACGTTTCATAAATACAATATTGACAAAGAATTAGTGAATTCTTTTTTGAAAAGCATGAGAATGGATCTGTATAAAAAAGAATACTTTACAGAAGAAGAATTCAAGGAATATATCTATGGCTCCGCAGATGTCGTCGGGTTAATGTGCTTAAAGATATTTGTAAAGGGGAATACAAGTAAATATAATGAGCTTAAAGATTCAGCTATGTCTTTAGGATCTGCCTTTCAAAAGGTCAATTTCCTAAGAGATCTTAAGGCAGATCACGATAGTTTGCACAGAACTTATTTTCCTAATACAGACCTAAACAGTTTGGATGAAGCATCAAAACAAGAAATAATCAATGATATAGAAAAGGATTTTGAAGCCGGAATGAATGGTATACGAAATTTGCCAATAGAGGCAAAATTTGGCGTCTTCATGGCATATCGTTATTATAAACAACTGCTAAAGAAACTGAAAAGAACGCCTGCAATGGAAATCAAAAATTCCAGAATCAGAGTTCCCAATCATAGAAAATTATATATACTCACAAGGAGTTACGTAAAATATCAATTAAATTTGTTATAAATACCTTAAACATGAAAATAGTACTTTGGATTATCGTTTTTTTAGGGACTTTTTCCATAATGGAATTCATGGCTTGGTTTACACATAAGTACATTATGCATGGATTTTTATGGTCTTTACACAAAGATCATCATAAAAAAGATCATGATTCCTGGTTTGAACGCAATGATGCTTTTTTTATTTTTTATGCTGTTGTAAGTATGACATGCTTTTATTTATGGAGTTATGAGAATATTTGGTTTTGCTTACCTATAGGTTTGGGAATTATGGCCTATGGTGCTGCTTACTTTTTAGTACATGATATATTCATACATCAGCGTTTCAAAATTTTTAGGAATGCCAATAATTGGTACGCTCGTGGAGTAAGGAGAGCTCATAAGATTCATCACAAGCATTTAGGAAAAGAAAAGGGTGAAAATTTCGGAATGCTCATCGTCCCTTTTAAATACTTCAAAAAGTAGAGTAAACATAACTTTTTATGACTACAAACCATTTCGATTATATATTTATTGGAAATGGTATGGCTGGTCTTAAACTGGCATTAGCCCTTTCTGAAGATTCTTTTTTTGACAATAAACGAATCGCATTAATAGATCAATCCAAAAAAAATAGTAACGATAAGACCTGGTGTTTTTGGGAAGATAAAGGCGGAAAATGGGATGATGTTTTATTCAAAACCTGGTCAAAAGGTATATTCTATTCTTCTGATGATTCTATTCAATTAAATCTG
>CBDUIO010000110.1:0-7618 GCA_965367355.1 uncultured Flavobacteriaceae bacterium | reverse complement strand
TTGTAAAGTTTATAAAAATTTTCTTTATCATACCAGTACAAATAAAGTACATCCTTTGCTGAAACATTTACCAATAATTTCCATATCAGATCTTGATGAGTTGGAGTAAGAGAAGAATGCGGCTGGTGCAAGGCATAATAGAATTTATCATCCACCATATCATGGATCTTATATTCATTACTTCGCTCTAAACGTTCCAGGTACATTTCAACCCCGTTAACAAGTTTAAGGGATTTGACATCCATTTTGTTTAAATAACTTTTAAACAAAACTTTATCGTCCAAAATATCCTTAACAGGATGTTTTGGATCCTTAAGACATCCATAAAATAAATATTTTTTTATTCGCTGATACTGATCCGTATTCACCACTTTTTCAAGATCACATTCAATAATAAGATGATCCCTGAGTTTTTCTATAAGTTCCGGTTGAGAAATATGGTAAATCAAAACCTCATGGCTCGTGTCCTTAATAGCTTCCTTATATGATTCTTCATCTTCAAAAACAACTATTGGTGTTATGAAATCGCGTAATACATAAACACCTCCAAATGCTTCCGAAAAAAAGGAATCGGTTTC
The DNA here is from genome assembly GCA_965367355.1 of uncultured Flavobacteriaceae bacterium. Classification (GTDB taxonomy): domain Bacteria; phylum Bacteroidota; class Bacteroidia; order Flavobacteriales; family Flavobacteriaceae; genus Site-B1. Next base: position 7,040 of record CBDUIO010000110.1, on the reverse strand, counting down.
GTACTGCAGATTTGGTAATTTTAGGTCTCTATCCCGTAAATCACCATATTTTTTAGCAGATTTCAATATTTCCTCATGGAGGGATTCATCAATAAAATTATTGCCTCGTTTAAATTTTTCAATAAGTTGAAGCTGTTGCTTTTGTATACCATCCAGATTATTGATCAATCTGAAACCAACCTGGATCTTCTCATATTTTAAAACATCCAAAGGCTCATAAAACGTATCAATATTCTGATCGAAATCAACACAAATAGCGCTGTCACGCGTTATATCATTTATTTTATCTTCATAAACTTTAAAAACAAGTTTCATGATTTCTCTATCAAAGGAATGAAACGGCGTGTAAACCGGTTTACCTTTTTGTAAAGGAGAAATTATTATCACGTGTGCATTAGCATCACCATTATTGAGATAATGAACCTTTTTCTTCTCTTCTGCAATTTCGGGGCTCCAACCGATACCATCAATTGAAAAATTCTTCAGTTTTGTTGTTTCCAATCCCAGTTTAATAAGGCATTGATTATAACGCTCAACCAGTTTTCCTCCTACGGGAATAAGTTCACTTCTATATAAATTGGCCTCTTTAAGTTTTTGCATTTACATCAAATTATTAGTTTGAGCATATTGTAGCAACATGATTGTTTTGGCATCTTTTATTTCAAAATCGTGAATCATTTGAATGGCCTCTTTAAAGGCAATTTCCAGAACCTCAATATCTTCATCTTCTGCATGTACGCCTCCTCCATTATTTACTTTCATTTCATCTGAATATTCAGCAATAAACATATACATCTTTTCAGTCACAGCTCCGGGCGACGTATAAGCCTCGAGTACTTTGGTTACTTGATTTATTTTATAACCTACTTCTTCTTCAATTTCGCGAATTATACAGGTTTCAGGTGATTCATCATTATCCAAAGCTCCGGCGCAAACTTCAATTGACATGCCATCATTTTTATCATTGGCATAGGCAGGCATCCTGAATTGCTTGGTTAGAATAACCGTTCCTTTTTTCTTGTTGTACAATAATACAGAAGTTCCATTTCCCCTGTCATAACTCTCGCGCGATAATCGTTTCCAACTACCATCCTTGAATTGATAATCGTAGTCAATTCTATTAAGTGTTGCCCATTCACTAGAAAGTGTGTTATAGCTTATGTTTTTTATTCTATTGTCCATTTATTTCCCTTTCTCAAACTGTTCACGAGCTTCAAGATCAATATTCAATTGATTAACTCTTGCATCCACTTTTCGTTTGAAATCTGTATCTGCAATGGTCGCTACATTATCTAAATACCGGACAACTTCCTGCCTTCTAATGTCTGAGAAGTTCAATCCTTTCATATTGGCTTTCATCAATTCACGCAACATATTGAACTTGGTTTCATAATCTTGTTTAAAATAGATATCCGGATTTTCAAACCAGTCTTTTTCCAGATCAAAATCGGTTAAGCGAAGGGATACTGCCGATTGGATATTCCTGACATCCCGAGAAGAGAAGAATGGAAAAACCTTCTGAATCTCTGTGAACAAAGAGGCGTAGAACAGGTGTTCATTCATATCGTGGATCTTGTCTGTTTTCTCAAATACTTCAAGTACTCTTTCTTCGGAAGGCTTTTCAACCACATTCAAAATTTCACCTAAATTCTTGGCCAATTTTTGATCATCCAGATACTTGTATGCTATTGGATCTTCCATGTTCACAAAATTTGGCATAGTCTTCTCAAACTTACGCCACCATAAATGATCCTGATCCAGAAAATCGTGTTCTGTTCTGGCTCCATCAATTTTAAATCTGCCTTGAACTCGAGAAATTACGGCCTTATCCAACATTTCGGGTAAATTGGTAAATAATCCTATTGAACTGTTACCATAATTAACTGCATAGGCACCTTCTGTATATCTTAAAAATACACCAATGACTTCCTTAACTCCTGCCGACACACCTTGCGCGGTACGTTCCTGTAAGTTATTCTCAGCATCGTCTATAGGTGCAAAAATAAGCCTTGACGGATCTTGAAGTGGTTTCATCCATTCCACCATTTTTTCTGCGGAACCTCCCTGAAACGTACTGATCAAAGTGTCAGGCATGGGATGAAACAAAAACGGAATATCCAGATTGGTGCAATATTCCTTCAAACGCGTTGCAATGGCTGCAATAAGCATACTTTTCCCGGTTCCGGGAATACCATATCCCATAAAAACAGGCATAAAACCTCCTAATTCCTGAAACGGATTTTTCTTGGCAGTGAAGTCATAGCTCAATAAACGCTCTGTTAAGCGACGCGCAAAATGTTTGGCGTCTCTGTTACCTACAATCTGTTCAAACTGTATTTTATTGAATTCGATACTTTTGGCAGTTCCTGCGAAAACATTGTTCCATCCTGAAACTGCAAAATCTGATTTTTCTAGTTTATAGGTTCTGTCCAAAATTGTTTCCTGATACTCCAAAGAACTTTTTCGCAACTGAATTTCGTCAATTAGTGCTTCAAAAAATACGACGGTAAAATCAACAACATCCTGATCGGTCTTAATAATATCAGGATGACCCAGATATTTATCATAGTAAAATAAAGAGCAGGAAATACCTTTTAATGGCGACATAAGTGACACTTCCGGAATGCCTGCAAATTTATTCTTCATGACGCTTAGATCATCTGAAGCGACATTCTTTAAATTGTGTAAAATATTATAGGCCGTTGAAAACAACATAAATGCAGTTGCAGTATGCATTTTGCTTTCGTATTCTCGTTTACCAGAATTATCAAGGGATGATCTGTTTTCATTTAAACCGGATAATCCTGAAGCATCATAATAACTATCCTTGATCCAAATTCCGAGTGTTATTCCTTCCTGGACTGCATACAGAGTCTGATTTAAATATAAAGGAATTGCCACAGAGTCTGGAAGAAGCCTCTTTTTTAAAGCTAAAATAGTTTTTGAAACAGAAGTCACTTCAATGGCATTTCCGCCATTTTTTGCTCGTGAAAGATATAGCAATATAGAATCATCCTTGGAATCCTTTTCTTTATTCTTGGCTCTTTGTCCTTGTTCCCACTGTACACTTTTTAAGTAAGATGCTGCTTCATCACGAAGCATATCAAGTTCAGATTGTTTTATAGGAAAAGTAGTGTTATGTTCCATAGTACAATGTTTTAAGCCAATTTATCTATTTTTAATTCAGCTAACTGAATGGGAGGTTTAGCCAAATTATTTATAATATCAGGTGTTTTATTGTATAACATTTGAATGATCCTGTGAGGCGCAAAAACATAATTTTGATTGATCGTTTCACTCCATTTTTGAAGGGTTTGTTTGATAAAAAATCCACCTTCGGTAAATTCACTGCCCGAAAAAACCTCATCTACTTTTAAAGAGATGGCAAAGGATTCCAAAGGAATTTCTTTTTTAGCAATACTCTCAAGAATGGCATGAGTCAATAGGTTCTCATCTTTTGCAAACACATTATGAAATGGTCCCAGATCGATTCGTTTTATGTGACTGGGCCTTAATTTTGGTAACTTACGATCGATGGTATATGCCATTGTTTCCAAGGACATTTCCCTGTCTGATGTGTTTTTTAAAACCTCGTAAATCAATTCTCTTTCCTTCATTACATCCCTGGCATCATAATCAAAATACATAAAGCAAATGAAGGGTCTGTTATGGGCTACATCATAAAAACTCCAGCTGGTCATATACTTTGCTTTCATATCTTCAGGAGCCTCTACAATTTTGCCTTGAACAAATCTGTTAAAAATGTATTTCTGCTCTACAGACGTGTAATAGACAATAGATGCCGCCTGAAATAACCTATGTTTTTTAACCGGTTTCTTTTGTCGCATCAAGGTATCAAGAAATTCGTCTTGAAGAACCGAGACATCAGTCAATTTTTTGAGATAGTTTTCTTTTAATGACAGATCATTGAACAGATACCTAAATTCCAAATAATTTGGAAAGCCTGAATCAGTAAGATCAACTTTCATATTATCCTCTTCATCATACATATACTTTATTCGCATAGCTTCAATAGAATATAAGAGGAGATCACAATATTGCTTGAAGAAAATTATTTCTTTTTGACTGCACAATTCATTTTGTTGCACGCTTACAATTAGTTCTTTTAGAGCAAAATCTACCATTTTATGGTAGAAAATATATTGCTCTTTGGAATCTAGTATTGCCGAATCTAATGGCGTAACAATCATATTGGTTTGCAGTGTTTTGCGTTAAGGATTGCAGCGATATCCTTTTTATTTATTACTTCGAGCGCAGTCGAGAAGGAATTCAAATAAAAAGATTTAGCGGAAAGCCTGACCCTGACTGTCAAAGTCAGGGGAACGCCTAAATTATATTAAGATAATAAATCGTCTTCTTTTTCTTTTTCCGGACTACCTTCAGGTTTTCCCGCGTCATCTCCTGACGGCTCGTTAGCTTTTGCTTTGTAGTAATCTTCAAAAATCTCCTTCATATCAATGCCATATCGCTCTGCGAAATTCTTTTGTATATCGATATCCTTGTTCCTGATCTCTTGTAAAGCTTCTGCATAGCTGCTGTATACCCCTTGCATGACTTTTTCATGTACCGGAATATTCTCCATCATCTCCTGGCGTGCTTTTGCACTGGCTGTATGCATTGAGGCCAGAGTTTCGCCAATGTGCTCATCTGTTTTAACACCTAAATGTTCAAGAATCGCTGCAAATTCCTGATCGGTTCTAGCTTTCAATGCCACCACATAGCCATCGTAGTACTTAAGTCTTTCTTCTGTATCCGACTTTAATTTAGCCCTGTGTGTTTGTAAATTACTTCGCAAAGACGTTAATACTTTAATAGTCAAATTGTGTTTATGTACAAAGCTGTCCTTACTTGCAGCCAGCGTTGTATAGGCGTTTTTAAGACCTTCTAACTCTTCCACACTTTGTTCCAGAGTGGTTACTTTACCAACCGCCTGAGCATACTCTGCAGATTGTTTATCGACAATTTCTTCCAGCTCCTGACGCGCCTGCTTTAACAAGGCATACTGTTCTTCTAACTTAGCTTCTACTTCCTTCTTTTTCTCTAAAGCACGTGTATGGTTTTTGGTGGCTTCAACAATTGCAGTTTGCAGCTTATCCTCTACTTCTTTGATCTCAACTTCCCTGTTCTTTAATCTGGAAACTGCGGCCTGACTTTTATATGATAATTCATTTAATAAGGTTTGAATATCTGCACTTTCTATACGCTCCTGAAACATGGCTTTAGCCTTGTTATCTGCCGCAGCTCTCACTTTTTCTGATTCCTTCAATTCGGCCTGAGCTTTTCTGATCTTGCTTTTTCGACCCCAAAGGTTGTTCCACCAGTTGTCCGGTTTGCTTTCTGCTTCGTCCAATTCCACTTTTGCGCGCTCTAATCTTTTTTGAGCATCATCAATTACTTTTTGCTCATTAGCATTAAGGGAAGAGAATTTTTCAAAAATGATTCCTACTTCATCCTGATAATCGGTTAAGTCCTTTATAGCATCTAAAAGCGTTGTTCTGTCTTTTTCCGCCATATTAACAACATCATCCAGAGTTGCATTTAATATTTTTTGACGTACTTCGGGATCATCTTCTTGTGCTAACTTAGATTTCATCGTATCGATAGCTTTTCCCCAGTTAACATCAACTTTTTCAGTTTTTTCGTTTGAGCTTGTTGTTTCTAATAAATCAAAATCATCAGACATTTTATGTATTGTTTTTTTAAGTGGTTTAACATTCTGGAATTGGTTAAGCAATTTCGTTAAAAAATATGATTTTTGAAATAGAAACTACTTAAAAGATTTGTATATAATTTGTTTAAAATGTTACACTTAATGTTTTTAAAGTGATAATAAAAAAAGGCGACCACTTTTTACGGAGATCGCCTTTTACTTAAAAATCAATCAATTATTAGTTATCGTCTGCTTGTTTTTTGTCAAATGTATAACTTACTCCAAATTGTATCATGGATGTTGTCATGTCATAAGATACTGTTGATCCAGGAATAATACCTAGTGGATTAGTAGAAGCGTTCCATGGTCCGTCTGGATTTCCGTCACCATTAAAATCCTGGTCTGGAATAGGACTAAGAAGTGTTCCTTCAGTAGCATCTCCACTTGTACCATAATGGAATACAGCATCAAGTTGCCAACTTGGATTTATAACATAACTCAATCCAAACTGGAAGGCATTTTTTATGATCGCTGTTGCTGGAACAGAGAAAAAGGCCAATTCTTCTTTTATAGGATTTGAACTATATGTATAACCTACTCTTAAAGGTACATTTTCAACACCTTTGTACTGGATACCTGCTGATATAATTGAGATATTATCCCATCCAAATCCTTGAACAGCACCTGTTGGAAAACCATTTTGAGCTATTGCCCAGCCACTTTTTTCAAAACCTTCGGTATTTTCATAATTAACAGTTCTGTAATCTACTGCAACGTCCAGTGCATCATTTGAATAACCTAAACCAAAGGACAAGATAGAAGGATAATCCATTCTGAAAGAAACATTTGGTGCCGGAGTACCATCAGGGTCCAGATAATTGCTCACGAATTCAAAGTCGTTGAATTTTTGATTTGTTTTATATGATGCACCCATTTTAAACCCTACACCTGAATCATAGAACAATCCGAATTGTGCTCCAAAACCACTTGCCCATGCTCTATCACTTTTTGGATAGCCGAAATCTTGACTCGGGCTAGCCAAAGGATTAGGTTCTAGCATCAAACCACCAAAATTTAAGGTAGGCTGAATACCAATAGAAACCTTATCAGATAATTCATAAGCCCATGTAAATCCAACTTGCATCAACATATAATCTGATTCAACGCGACCAAATCCCATTGCCTGTTGTGGGTAATTAATTGGGTTTGAGTTTGACATTGGATTAAAACTTGAACTTAATGGGTTATTTGCTTCTTGAGGGAATGTAACTCCGAAACCGCTAATACCGAAAGCAGAAACTCCGAAAGTATGCTTACTTCCTTCTTTACCAAAAACCATTGCCAGTGCTGGCATAGGAGATACACCTCT
>CBDUIO010000109.1:0-7709 GCA_965367355.1 uncultured Flavobacteriaceae bacterium | reverse complement strand
GTAAATACTTCAGGAATATTTTCAACGGTCATTCCAATATCCTTAGGATGATAAAGAAACTGAGAAAACACCTCATGGATTTTTATGGATTTTGGAATTATTCTTTTGATTTGGTCAATGATGAAGTTCTCTTCCTGAGTCCACTCAGTCTGATAATAAATGGAGTCTATATTATACGTATCGCATATTGAACTCATCCCTTTTTCCGGCTGCTCCTGATATACCAAAAGTGTGATATTTAAGTTCTTGAGATTTTGACTTAGGACTTCAATGGTCTCAAGTAAGAATTTAGCTCGATATTTCCCGGTCTTTTTGAATCCAAAAGAGGAGTTCTCAAATTGTCTGGGGTCAAAGAAATATACAGCAATTACGTTATCATGATTCATTGTAGCTTCAGCAAGTGATTCATTATCATGAACCCTTAAATTATTGGTAAACCATATTAGACCTGTAGATGTTTGTTCTTTCTGCATTTTTCACTACAATATTTGACATCATCCCAATTCTTTTCCCATTTTTTGCGCCAGTTAAAGGGTCTTTGGCAGACCGGGCAAATCTTTTCTTGTAAATGCTGTTTATTGGGTGTTTTTTTCAAACCAATTTTTTAAACTTCAACCAATTTTCTTATCATACCCTTAAAAATAAGACCATGGAATGGCAACACACCAAACCAATACAAACGGCCGATTATTCCTCTGGGTCTGAAGGTTGCTGTTTGATTAAGGATATTATCTTCAATTCTAAATTCCAGCCAGGCTTCACCCGGAAGTTTCATTTCGGCATAAAGCAGCAGCTTCTTTTGTGTCCTGTCAGCATAAATCACTCGCCAAAAATCAAGTGCATCCCCTACATTTAGCTCAGTTTTATGGGTTCTGCCACGTCGCAGTCCAATACCACCAAAAAGCTTATCTATATGTCCTCTAATTTTCCACAGATACGTTCTGTAGTACCAACCGGTTTCACCACCAATGGCCCAGATCTTATCCAGTGTTTTTTCTGAATCTATTACTGCCAGTTCCTGGTGATCTTTATAACATCCAAATGAAGGCACCTTGATATACTTATGAGCGCTATTTTTTAATCTGCCGCTACTTATAAAGGAATCTTTCCAACTGGAAACAATACTGTTTTGCTCTATTTTTTTAAATGCGCGTTTCACGGCCTTTTTATAAGTCATGGGTTGAACATCCAGCAATTCATTGATATCACTTGGTTTTCCTATAATTTCAACTCCCATACTATCTACTAAAGTTGAAGCCAATTTATAAGAAGTTGAGGTTACAAAATACAGCCAGTAGGAGGATAGCTTTGGAGTCATAATAGGAACCGTCAGAATATACCTGTTTAACTTCCTGATCTTTGCAAACTGCATTAGCATTTCCTTGTATGTCAATACTTCCGGGCCGAAAATGTCATAGGATCTGTTATACAGTTTTTCATTACCCTTAGCCTTATTTAAAAATGACAGCACGTCTCTAACCGCGATGGGCTGAGTCTTAGTATTCAACCATTTTGGTGCGATCATTACAGGTAATTTTTCAACAAGATCCCTGATGATCTCAAAGGAAGAACTTCCAGATCCTACAATAATCCCCGCTTTAAAAGTGGTCAGGGCATATTTCTTTGATGCCAAAGCATCTTCAACATTTTTACGTGATGCCAGATGTTTTGACAGGTTTTCGTCATTTGTTATTCCGCTCAAGTATATGACCTGTTTTAATTGAGTCGTTTCAAAATAGTGCTTAAAGTTTTCGGCGCACTGTGCTTCGAGAACTTTAAAATCTTCTGATACATTGGACATGGAATGTATCAGGTAATAAGCCACATCTATGTCCTTGGGAATATTTGTTAAGGTTTCAGGTTTTAAAAAGTCCGCTTCAACAATAGTAATAAGTTCTTCTTCCAGGTAACTCTTATCAGCTCGCATTTTGTCCCTTACAGCACAAATCACATCGTGACCTTCATTTACCAAAATCGGGATCAATCGTTTTCCAATATATCCGGTTGCACCTGTAACAAGAATTTTCATAGTTTAGTTTTTAGCCGATACACTTTTAGGACGCTGATATTCTAATCGTTCCCTAAGGACCGGGATTGTGTATCCATCCAATCCGTTTATAGCGGCGATTTTGGCCTCTGCCAGATCTAAATAACCATCTGGTCTGAGAATTGAATTATCAACATAAAATTCTGATATCTGACCTATGACCAATATAGTGTTATTTGCACTAATTGGGTATTCCTCGATGTATTTTAATGCCATTTGTACTGGACAGCCACTAACGAATGGTGCGTAAAAACCATTTTTGTATTCCCCTTTTAGATTTGTCATATCAAATTCTGAGACCTCTTTATCATATTTAGCTGATGTATGATGAGCATCCTGAATAATATTCTCATGAATGTGATTGATCGTAAAAACACCTGTTTCTTTAATGTTTTTATAGGTATGTCGCAATACCGAAGTTGGTCTAACAAAAAAACCGAGTAATGGCGGATTGGAACCTAAATGCGTTACAGAACTAAATACGGCTACATTTGTTTTACCATTATTCGATCTTGTACCAAGAAGATTTGCAGACTTAAAACCCGAACAGCTATTAATCAAATTAATTCTGTACAGGTAATCCATTTTGTCAATCTCTTCTGCACAAAATCGTTTCATTATAAAGTTAAGTAATTGTTTACCTTGACATCGTGAGCCTTTAGATCAAACATTAAATTATAGAGTCCAAAGAATGTACGATTAATGTAGATGAAATGCTTGGAACCTCTGTTCCCGTTCATTTTACGTAGTTCGGTATTCTTGCTGTACTGCTCACCTAATTCCGCTATTTTCTGAAAGAACTCGGCATCAGAAAAATCAAAATTCTCCTGATGAAAAGGCTGTGTGAACAGACTCAGCATGTCATGGAACATTCTGGTGAAGAATGCAATTTCTTCTTCAGAATCATCTGATCTCAAGATTTCCAGTTCGAACAATCTGTTTTTGAAGATTTTAGGATCGTTTATATTCTCTGGTTCTGCCAGTTCAAAATAAGGAACATAAAAATCATCCGGAATAGATTTCATACAACCAAAATCCAGAGCAATCAGCTTTCCTTCTTCAGAAATTAAGAAATTCCCGGGATGAGGATCTGCATGAACTTTTTTGAGTTTATGTATTTGGAACATATAAAAGTCCCAAAGTGCCTGACCCAGTTTGTTTGATAGTTTCTGATCTGTATTATTTTTTGTAAACTCAGATAAATGCTTGCCATGCATCCAGTCCATGGTTATGATTCTCTCTGATGAATATTCTTCGTAGTAATTTGGAAATTCTAAATTAGGTATATGTTTACAAGCTTCGGCAACCGTTTTACTTTGTTCAATTTCTAATAAGTAATTGGTTTCTTCAACCAGTTTATCTTCAACCTCTTTAAAATATTTATCGGAATCTTTGCCTTTAATGTTAAACATGCTAATAGCAATGGGTTTTACCAAAGCCAAATCTGATGCAATGCTATCAGCAACTCCAGGGTATTGAATTTTCACAGCTAATTTTTTCCCATCTTTTTCTGCTTTGTGCACTTGTCCAATGCTGGCTGCATTCACTGATGTGGAATTAAAGGAGTCGAATATTTGGCTTGGTAATTTCCCAAAATATTTTTTAAAGGTTTTAGTTACAAGCGGTGGCGACAATGGCGGAACCGAGAACTGCGCCAATGAGAATTTTTCTACATAGGCCTGTGGCAGAATGCTTTTATCCATACTCAGCATCTGTGCTACTTTAAGCGCACTGCCCTTCATTTTTTTCAATCCGTCATAAATATCTTCTGCATTGTTCTTGTTAAGTCGCTCTTTCGCTTCGGATTCGGTTGACATGATTTTGTCACCATAATATTTTATATAATTCACACCTACTTTAGCTCCTGTCTGAACTAGTTTGGAGGCGCGCTGAATTTTTGTAACTGGTATGCTATCTATAGTATTCATATTAGTTCATCTGAAATTTTTCCTTGAAAAGGAATTTTCCAAGATCTATTACTGTTTTTAAAGGCTTGATATCTATCAGATCAAAGCTTGCATTGACTGCCTTCTCAATGAAGATATCTGTTTTCTCAAAAGAGGCCGAAGTATCGTCTAACCAGAATTTCATTGTGAATAATAATTGTAACCAGGCAGATTCTTTTACAGACCTTTCCTGAATCTTTTCCAGATTCTTCTGTTTGATGTCTAGTGTTTCTATATCCAGTGTTTCAATATAATCGGTAAACCTTCGCTTTAATTTAGCAAGTGATTTAATTTTCTTCATACCACTCATATGATCGCTCAAGGCAAATGTCACATAACTTCTGTTTGCGGTGAGAGTTTCAAAAAAAGTGAAGTAGAAACTCAGTAATTTATTTCTGGCATCAAAGGTGTTATAGTCTTCATTTTTTTCTAAGACTTCCAGCGTGTTATCAAAGAATGCTTTAAACACAGCCTGTTCCAATGATTCGAAATTCCCAAAATAATTATAGAAAAGAGATTCATCAAAATTATTTGCCTTAGCAAAACTGTAAACAGATTGTGGTTTTTCATTATGCTCCAACACGTAGTTCATATAAAAACTGATCATATCTGTTGAGCGTATTATTTTTTTCTTAGCCATGATGTCTGATTAAATTTCAAGTAAATTTACATAATGTTTAATAAATAAACATAAAAGTTAAACAAAATTTAACAAAGATTTAGCGAAACATTTATTTTCGTTGAATGTTCAAACAAATGCATACATCAGAACAGGGATTTAAAAACTATTTAATCTTTTATTAACAATGAGTATAATTTTATTTATTTAACTTTAAAAATTCTAATAAAAACAACTTAATTAATTATGAAAAAATTACTTTTTAGTGCATTAGCTTTATTCTTGTCCTACGGAATAAATGCTCAAATTGAAACCCCTCAACCAAGTCCGTTTGCTAAAATGGAGCAAGTCGTTGGACTTACAGATGTATCTGTTGAATATTCACGTCCTGCAATGCGTGGAAGAACTATTTTTGGTGATCTGGTACCCTATGATAAATTATGGAGAACCGGAGCCAATGCCAATACCAAAATCACGTTTAGCGATGATGTCTCTGTTGGAAACACAGCTCTAAAAGCCGGAACTTATGCCATTTTCACTAAACCTGGAATGGAATCCTGGGAGGTCATATTTTATTCGGATGCCAATAATTGGGGAACCCCTCAAAACTGGGATGAGAGTAAAGTGGCGGCCAAAGTAACCGCTCCTGTAAACAAAATGGATTTTGATGTGCAGTCTTTTACCATTATGATAGGAAACCTTACGAGCAATTCTGCAGAACTTGGATTTATTTGGGAAAAAACCTATGTTGGAGTTCCTTTTTCTGTTCCTACCGATACTAAGGCAACAGCAAGTATTGAAAAGGTTATGGCAGGTCCCGGAGCAAATGATTACTTTAACGCTGCAGTCTATTACCTGAATGAAGGTAAGGACATTAATAAAGCAAAGATGTGGATAGATAAAGCTACTGATATGACAGCAAAGGAACCTAGATTCTGGTATTTACGTCAAAAATCTTTGATCTATGCCAAGGCAGGTGATAAGAAAGGAGCAGTTGAAAGTGCCAAGAAATCACTTGAGTTAGCTGAAAAAGCTGGTAATGCTGACTATGTTAAAATGAACAAGGACTCTTTGAAAGAGTGGATGTAAAAGATATTTTACTAATTTATTGATTAATAGCAATCAGGCGTAACGACAGTGTTACGCCTTTTTTATTCGTCTTCTTCCAGAATGAAAATGTCTTCAACCGACTTATTAAATAACCTGGCTATTTTAAGGGCTAAAACCGTTGAAGGCACATACTTGTTCTTCTCCATTGCGTTTATTGTTTGACGGCTCACTCCAATCTTTTCAGCCAGAGCTGCTTGTGTTAAATCATGAATGGCGCGTTCTATCTTTATTTTATTCTTCATGACTTAAGGATTTATGTTTTAAAAAATTAAACCTAAAAATGAAGAATAGAAGTGGAGTGAACATGTTAAAGACCAATACGTCAAAAAATGCGAGATCATATACGAACACAATAGTTAATATTAAAACAGCATAATTAAAGATGATCGCCCACACCAGCGAGTCTTTGCGCAGTTTGTAAATGAATTCATCTTCTACTTTTTCTTTTGAGAATCCCACCAGTAATCCGCCTGTAATGATTGCAAGGGCAATGAGTTCATCAAGGATACTGTTTTCAATTATTTGAAAGAATCCCTTTTCACTTCCTAAAAAGGATTCATTGTAAACTGAAAGAACATTTACTGTTAAGGCATCCGATTCATAATCACTTAAGTAAATGGATATGCCTCCAATAATCCCAATAATAAAAAGGACCCATCCAACAGTTTTGAATTTGTTCGGCAATAAATAGTTTGTTTTCATTGTCTTATTAATTTAATAGATCAAAAGTAAAGAATACTTTACATATAGACAAATAAAACATACAAAAAGTATTAAATAATTTACTTTTATAGCAAGAATTAAATTTTTTTAACTGTAGGATTTAATTTTTCCAATAACCGTATTAATCCCTAAAATAATAACTTAAGCTCATCATAATTAGTCAGATATATTTTTTTAATAGTGAGAAATTTCGTAAATTTAAGAATAGCAACAATAATGTTAAATATTTAAATATAGCTTAAATATACAGTTAAAACATCGCTAAAATGTCTGATAACCTTTCAATGGATCAGGTATTAATCGAGAAACTTAATAAAATTCTTGAAGTCAACCTCGATAAGGAAGATTTTGGTGTCAAAGAGTTGGCTTTTGAAGCCGGACTTAGCCGTTCCCAATTACATAGAAAGTTACAATCCATAAAAGGAAAATCAACCAGCAAATTTATTTGTGAATTCAGGTTAAAAAAAGCAATGGAGATGCTTCAAAACAATGTTGCAACAGCTTCAGAAATTGCTTATCGTGTTGGATTTAGCAGTCCTACCTATTTTAATACCTGCTTTCATGATTGCTATGGTTATCCTCCGGGAGAAGCCAAAATAAGGAATCCAAAAGATGTTGATCATAATGAAGATGAACAAGTCTTAAAGTTAATTGATGGCGTTCAAGCCATTTCCATAAACCCTTCAGCTAAAAAGAATATTTTTGGTAAACGAATGGTCTGGATCAACACTTTTTTTATTCTACTGTTAAGTATTATAACTTATAGTTTATATCAAAATTATAAGGAGTATTTCTCAAATGAAACGGCTTACCCAAATGATTTTATTGGATCTGTTGCCATTCTGCCATTTAAAAATCTTAGTGAAGCAAAGGAAGATGAATTCTTTACAGAAGGAGTTACAAACTCTTTACAAAATCAATTAAACACAATTAATGGTTTAAAGGTGATTTCCAGCAACAGTATGGAAGAGTACACAGATACCAAAATGAGTCCATCTGAAATTGCAAACGAAATTGGAGTCACCTATTTAATGGATGGATCTGTCCAAAAATATGGCGACTCCATAAAGGTCATAATAAATTTTATAGATGCCAGGGAAGATCATCAGCTTAGCTCCTTGGTCTATATTGAAAAATTCAACAACTTGTTTGCTCTGCAAAGCAATATAGCCAAACAAGTAACCCAAGAGTTGAATATTAAACTTTCACAAGAGCAGTTGGAACAATTCGACAAACATCCTACGGATAATCTGGAGGCTTATAA
>CBDUIO010000108.1:0-7715 GCA_965367355.1 uncultured Flavobacteriaceae bacterium | reverse complement strand
CAAACTGTATTAACCGATTGTGGTACTTATAAAATAGATGTGCCAAACGGACTTTATAAAGTGAAACTCTACTTTGTTGAGCCTAAATTAAAGAGTAAAAAACAAATTATCTTTAATCTAAAATACGATGTTGAAGGAGTAGATGACCAAGAACAACGCATATTTGACGTGTACGTTAATGATATTTTACTTGAAAAGCATTTGAATATGGCACAAGCCTATCCTGAAAAATATGGCATTATACTAACGGGAATTACATCTGCTAAAAATGATGAAGGCTTAACCATCGACCTAAAACCTATTGAAGGAGAACCTGTAATAAGTGGTATTTTAATAGAAAAACTGAATTAAAATGAAACATTTATTGTCATGTTTTATGCTATTATTTGTGTTGAACCTTTTCGCACAAACAAAAACCACTTATACCTATGCCATCAAAGGTAGTGATACCTTAAAATTGGATATTTACTCGCCTGAAAACATTAATAAAGATGCCAAATTGCCAACACTTCTTTGGATGCATGGTGGCGGATTTTCAGGTGGATCACGTGATTTTAAAGACGATGCAGAATTATGTGAATATGCAGCACAACATGGTTATATAGGCATTTCTATATCTTATCGATTGCTACGAAAAGGAACGGAATCAGGATTTGGTTGTGATTGCCCAAAAACAGATAAACTGGAAACCTTTAAACAAGCGGTTATTGATTATATGGATGCCGCTAAATATATAATTGAACATGCAGGCGAATTTCATGTTGATCCCACAAAAATAATTGCTGGAGGTAGTAGCGCAGGTGCGGAAGGTTCGTTAAACGCAATCTTTATGCGTGAATTTTTTATCGACGATCTCGAGCCATACCAACCTATAAAATTCGCAGGTATTTTTGCTTGTGCAGGCGCCATTGTTAATGCTAACTACATCAATAAAGATAATGCTATTCCAGCAGTTCTCTATCATGGAACAAAAGACCAATTGGTTCCTTTTGGTAGTGCACCTCATCATTACTGCGACAAGGATAAACCTGGTTATTTAATTCTGGATGGCTCTGAAGTAATTATCAAGAAGTTGGAAGATTTTGACACGCCTTACTATTTCAATATTGTAAAAGATGGTATGCACGAAATTTCGGCTATTCCGTTTGATGAGTTGGACATAGTTTTTGACTTTTTCAGTAAAACTATTCTCAATAAAGAGGTTATTCAAACAAAAATCATCAAAACAAAAAAACAATGAGATCAATAAAATATCTGTTTTTGATTGGTTTAATTCTGCAATCCTGTAAAGACAAGGAGTCTTCAGAAAAAATCGCACTGGAAGATCGTCCAAACATCATCTATATTATGGCAGACGATCATGCTGCTCAGGCCATTAGCGCTTTTGGTCATCCTATAAGTAAACTGGCTCCAACACCAAATATTGATAGAATCGCCGAAGAAGGTGCGCTATTTAAAAACAACTTCTGCACAAACTCGATTTGCGGACCAAGTCGCGCAGTAGTCTTAACAGGTAAGCACAACCATATTAATGGTTTCAGAATGAATGGGGACCGTTTTGATGGCAGTCAGCAAACCTTTCCTAAACTGTTGCAAAAAGCTGGATATAACACAGCCATTGTTGGTAAATGGCATTTACATGGTTATCCGGAAGGATTCGACTATTGGAATATTTTAAACGATCAGGGCAATTATTACAATCCACAATTCATCACTAAAAAAGATTCGACTCATATCGATAAAAAACATATTGACACCACTGCACATTGGACCATTAAATTACCAGATACAACAGTTGTGAGAGGATATGCCACCGATTTAATTACTGATTATGCGGTAGACTATATAAAAGAGGCAAAAAATAAAAATCAACCGTTTATGTTAATGGTTCATCATAAAGCACCTCACAGAAATTGGATGCCTGCATTACGACACGTTAATAAATATGATTCCATTCAATTTCCGTTACCTGACACCTATTTTGCAACGCATGAAAATTCTATTGCATCCCGAGATCAGCAACAGACTATTTATCAGGATATGTATGAAGGCCATGATTTAAAAATGACCAGGGAAAAAGGCAGTCCAGAATTAGCTTGGAATCCTTGGAAAACCGATTTTGATAGAATGACACCTGAACAACGAGCAGCTTGGGATAAGGCCTATCAAGCAAAAAACAACGCCTTTCATGATGCTAATTTAAGCGGAAAGGAATTAGCACTTTGGAAAGGTCAGCGTTATTTACAGGAATATTTGGCAACCATTGCATCAGTAGATGAAGGCGTTGGTAGAATTCTGGATTATTTAGAAGCCAATAACCTTAATGAGAGCACCATTGTCGTTTATACCACAGATCAAGGATTCTATTTAGGTGAAAAAGGATGGTTCGACAAGCGTTTTATGTATGAAGAATCCTTGAAAATGCCATTACTGATGAAATATCCCAAAGTGATTAAAGCTGGAACTAAAGTAGAAGCATTAACACAAAACCTTGATTTTGCCGAAACCTTTTTGGATTTTGCAGGAGTTGAAATTCCAGAGGATATGCAGGGGAAATCGTTTAGACCATTATTGGAAGAAACAATGGAAGATGCCGATTTTAGAGATGCTATTTACTATCATTATTATGATTATCCGGCATTCCATATGGTAAAACGCATGTATGGAGTGCGAACAGACCGATATAAATTAATTCATGTCTATGACGATATTGACCAATGGGAACTCTATGATCTGGAAAAAGATCCAAATGAAATCCAAAATTTAATTGACAATCCTGAGTATGATGATATAGAAAAAGATCTAAGGAATCGCTTAAAAAAGTTGCAAAAAGAGTACGAAGTCACAGAAAAAGAGTTCGAAACTACGCCTAAAATAACGGCCGAAAAAGCATGCAAGCAATTTGAACGTTTAAGAGGCAAGACTGGAACATCCTATGATCCTGTTACAGATACCGACAAAAAAACTGGATCATGAAACAAATTCTTTTTCTCATCACAATAGTACTTATCTTTTCTTGTAAAGAAGCAGACAAAAAAAATGTGGGAGAATCTTCAATTTCAACAGAAAAAAAAGATGCGGATACTTATTGCAATCCATTGGATATAGATTATACCTATATGGTTTACAATTCAAGCCGAAATTTATCCTATCGCTCTGGAGCTGATCCTGCTGTGATCGAATTTAAAGACGAGTATTATATGTTTGTTACACGATCATTTGGGTATTGGCACTCTAAGGATTTGGTCAACTGGAAATTCATAAAACCGCAACAATGGTTTTTTGAAGGATGCAACGCACCAACAGCTTTCAATTATAAAGATTCGTTGGTGTATTTCGCAGGAGATCCAGCGGGTTATGGAAGTATTCTTTATTCCGATGACCCGAAAAGTGGAAAATGGACGCCAACGCCTTCAATTTCAAACAATATTCAAGATTCAGAATTATTTATTGACGATGATGGTAAGACCTATCTTTATTGGGGATCATCTAATGTGCATCCCATAAGCGTAAAAATGCTGAATAAAGACGACCGCTTTTTAGAAACTGGTGTCAAAAAAGACCTCATTAATCTAGTTGAAGAAGAACATGGCTGGGAACGATTTGGCGAAAACAATTTTCACCCAACCTTAAAAGAAGGTTATATGGAAGGTGCATCCATGACTAAACATAACGGAAAATACTATTTGCAATATGCAGCACCGGGTACACAATTTAATGTGTATGCAGATGGTGTTTATATAGGTGATACACCACTTGGCCCTTTCAAATACATGAAAAATAATCCTATGAGTTTTAAGCCAGGTGGATTTACAAATGGTGCCGGTCATGGTATAACCGTTAAGCAAACCAATGGACAATATTGGCATTTTGCTACTATGGCATTAGCTTCTAATGCGCAATGGGAACGTCGTTTGTGTATGTTCCCCTCCTATTTTGATGATGAAGGATTAATGTACACCAATACTGCCTATGGCGATTATCCGCGCTTTGGACCAAGTCATCCTACAAAAGCTGGACAACACAACGGTTGGATGTTATTATCGTATAAGGGAACTGTATCTGTCTCTTCATCTTTAAAGCAGATCATGAAATTTACATCCAATGATGACGAAGTTGAAGTTGTTGAAATACCAACCGAAACAAACGCTGAAGGACAAGTAACGTCAAAAGTTTTAACCGACGAAAATCCAAAAACCTTTTGGGTTGCCGAAGCCAATAATGATAAACAATGGATTGCTATTGAATTGCAAAATCCTGGAGAAATTCACGCTTTTCAATTAAACTTTCATGATTATGAGTCCGGAATTTATACACGTGTAGAAGGATTAAAACATCGTTTTACTATTGAAGTATCTGATGATGGTTCCAATTGGCAAACCGTGGTTGATAGAAGTCAAAGCAATATAGACGCACCAAATGCATATATTGTTTTAGACCAAGCTGTTAAAGCAAATTATGTAAGATATAACAACGTTGAAGTGCCTGGAGCATACTTTGCCATGTCGGAATTTAGAATATTTGGTTTAGGTTTAGGTGAACAACCAGAAAAGGTTACCGAATTTGAAATTAAACGTGAAAAAGACCGCAGAGATGCTTCTTTTTCCTGGAATACAGTAAAAGGCGCTCAAGGCTACAACATACGTTGGGGAATTGCGCCAAACAAGCTTTATCAATCCTGGCAAGTTTATGACACCAACACACATTTTATGCGTTGTTTGGATCGTGATACGCCTTACTATTTTTCTATTGAAGCATTTAATGAAAATGGGATATCGGAAAAAGGTGAGACTATTTTTGTGGAATAAAATATCTGATAAAAAATAAAACTCATGAAATATTTCTTATACGTAATTACAATATTTATGATGATGGATCTGAATGCGCAAGACTTATCTGTGATGACCTACAACATAAAACTGGATTACCCAAAGGAAGGTGAAAATAGTTGGGCAAACAGAAAACCATTCTTAATTAATCAAATAAAATTCTACGAACCAGAAGTATTAGGCGTTCAGGAAGCGATGCCTAATCAAATGAAGGAAATGGACAATCTACTTGAAGATTACAGCTATGTTGGTGTTGGACGAGATGATGGAAAAGATTCAGGCGAATACTCAGCCATATTTTATAAAAAAGATAACCTAAAAGTTTTGGAGTCATCAACCTTCTGGTTGTCCGAAACTCCACAAAAAGTGTCCATGGGCTGGGATGCGGTTTGTAATAGAGTATGCACGTATGCCCTGTTTAAAAATAAAAGAACCAAGCAAAAATTCTGGGTATTCAATACACATTTTGACCATGTTGGTGAAATAGCAAGAAAGGCAAGTGCTATACTGCTCATTCAAAAAATAAAAGAACTTAACACTAAAAATTTACCCGTGATTTTAATGGGTGATTTTAACTTAGAACCGGAATCAGAAAATATCAAGTATATAACGACCCATTTGAAAGATTCAAAAGAAGTATCACTTTCAAAACCTTTTGGTCCTTCAGGAACTTTCAATGGATTCAATTTCCATGAACCTGTAACAAGACGAATTGATTATATATTTGTGAGCTCAAAAATAAAGGTAAATACACATGCAGTTTTAAGTGATAACTGGGATTGTAAATATCCTTCAGATCATTTACCGGTTTACGTTAAACTGCAATTTTAAATTTTAGTCATTCTTTTCGCTACTACCCTTATGGGTTTAACAAATACCAAGATTTATGGTAATACGTAAGTAATTTTTTAATAGTCTTGCATGAACTTAAAGCAAGATCTACCAGCCACAATTAGGCTCATAATACCAAAAAATAACATCAGATAAATCATATGCCAAAGTTTCTGTATTAGAAGAATTGCGTATTATATTAAGAGTATCATTTGTAACCGTAAATTCCAAATGCTCAGGAGATTCGTTATTAGGATCGCTAATATCAACGAAACTTATTACAAGTTTATCCTGTGAATTTTCTAATATTTCTAAATCTTTGTACCAGTATGGTCCTTGTGTAAAATTTTGATAGCTGTCCAGGCAGTAATAAGGATCGCCCACTACAAAAAAAGTTTCAAACGGATTTTTTGTGTCATTTACAAGCCTTAAAAAATAATCACTCCTTTCCCATACAGTATCATCATAAATGTCCAAAAACGTATTTTCGGGAGCTGAGTTGTCTTCTTGTTCATCAACACATCCAACAAGTGAAAGTGATAAAAAAGTCAAGAAAAGAAAAATATGTAAAGATTTAAATGTTTTCATTTATCAAATTTGGTTTACAAATAAAAATATTTTCTACTAAATTATAAAATTAAATCCTTTAAAGGCATATATAGTCTACAAATACACAATTTAATAGCAATTTCACTTCACATCAATTTCAACTTCAGCTTTAATGTCTCTTGAAGAATTCCCTATTTTGATGGTGTAAGTCCCTGATTCTACTTCCCAATCAGACTTTTCTACATTGTAGTACGCTAATTCTTTAACGGGAACTTCAATATTCACATGTTCCGTTTTACCCGAATTCACAAGAACCTTTTTAAACCCCTTTAATTCTTGTGCGGCTCTATCAATTTTTGAATCTTTTTTAGATGCATAAAGTTGTATCACTTCTTTGCCATCCGTTTGACCTGTGTTTTCAACTTCTACAGAAATTCTGATGGTTTCATTTTCTCCAAATGCTTTTTTATTGGTTTTAGCTTTTTTAATGTCAAACTCAGTATAAGAAAGTCCATAACCAAATGGATACAATGGATCTACATTTTTAGTATCAAACCATCTATACCCTACTAAAATACCTTCATCATATGAAACCACTTTATCTCCGGGAAAACTATTTGTAGCATGAGCCGGCGAATCATCTAATTTTTTAGGCATAGTCCACGGTAATTTTCCTGAAGGATTTACATTTCCCAGCAACACATCAGCCAGCGCATTTCCACCTTCAGACCCATTGAACCAGCTCCATACCAATGCCGATGATTTTTCTTTTATACTGCCGATATCAAAAGGTGCTCCACCAATCATAACTACAATGGTATTAGGATTTACTTCCAATACTTTTTCTATTAATTCCACCTGACCAAATGGAAGATTCAAATCTTCTCTATCAGAAGCTTCGGTTTCAAAATCACGATTTGAACCAGCAAAGATTATCGCTACATCAGAATTTTTAGCTGCATCCAGGGCTTCTTCAAGCATTTTAGGATCTAATTCGTCTATGGTATCTACTCTTTCCTGAGTGACTTCTCCAAATATCGCTTCTTTTTTAGGAGCGTATCTCTCCAGATAACCTTCAGCATAGTTTATTTTTACAGATTCCGGAAGTCTGTTTTGTAAGCCTTCTAATGGGGTGACTTCTCTTTTTGTTTTAACTCCGGCCCCAAACCCGCCTAAGGCATTTTTCTTAGTGGCGTTGTTCCCAATAACAGCAATGGTTTTAATTTCTGAAGTCTTTATTGGTAATAATTTTTTATCATTTTTAAGTAACACAACAGATTCGGCAGCAATATCATAAGCATCTTTAAAATGGGCTTCTGTGTTGATGCTTCCCGTTACACGTTCTTTTCCTCCCATACTTTTTAAGGTATGCATAAGCTGCATAATACGTTTCACATGTATATCTATTTCAGATTCAGAAATTTTTCCCGCCTTAACTGAATCGATCAAAGGATCGGCTAAAAAGAATTCATTAAAAGGCTTTGGTGTGCCCATCTCTACATCTAA
>CBDUIO010000107.1:0-7766 GCA_965367355.1 uncultured Flavobacteriaceae bacterium | reverse complement strand
TTATATTAAGAAATCCATAATTTTTCCACTATATTTTTAACAAGAAATCAACAGTATCTATTCCATCTGAATAGTCCCAAAGTTTAGGTTTTTGTGTGTCACCAAAATTGATTTCCGTATCAAATAGACCACTAGATACTAAGCACTGGATCTTGTCCTCATCATGAGACAACCTTTTTTTTAGGTTTTCAATAGTATCATAAGTTTCGTAGAATAATGTTGCAATGGGAGATGTGTAGCTTTTATCTTCTTTTAAAATTAAAAAACCGTTTTCCAACAAATCGATCCCGCTCATTAAATATACAGCCTTATTATAATCGTAATTATTGGCATATTTATTTTCATTTATTATTGGATGCCATTTATAAATAGCCTCAAAGAACAAATTAAAGTTATACTTTTCAGGAACAAATAGTTTTGATACATTTCTGCAACCTAGACCATAGTATCTAAAAATATCTTCCGAAAGGTCTTCCAGTTGTTTTTTGGATTCTTGTCCTGTTAAAACAGCAATTGAATTTCTGTTTTTTCTGATGATATTGGGTTTATTTCTAAAATAATATTCAAAATACCTTGATGTATTATCACTGCCTGTCGCTATTGCGGCATCGAAATTTTCCAATTTTTGATCTGTAAATCTTATTTTATCTTTAAAAGAAGGTTCAATGCTTTCCAAATATTGAGTTAAAAATGGTAGCAAATGCTTATCATTAGAAGATTGTTTTACCAAAACATTATGACCTGTGACTAGAACACAAATAAAATCGTGAAAACCTACAAGTGGTATATTCCCGGCCATTATTATGGCTACTGTTTTTGAAGATTTTATATTAAATTTATACTTTGATATCCAGGTTTTAAAAGCACTATTAGTTAGAGTATTAGACCAATTTTCTAATGAGAATAGTATATTTTTTTCAGTAAACCATCCATTGTGCTGATTTGATAATTTTATTTGATCAAGCATGGCATCAAAAAACAAGTCATTATTCAAAACATCATGTTTTCTTTGAATTCCAGTTTGAGAAAACTGGCTCAAAAAGTTACCTAATTGTATAAAAGCACTGACTATATTTTGGTTGTTGCTCATAATAATTTGCTTATCACTGAATTTGGCTTTATTTTTGCCCTCAAAGTTAAAAAAAGAAATGCTATGGCTATTATAATTACAGATGAATGTATTAACTGCGGGGCTTGTGAACCTGAATGCCCTAATAATGCTATTTATGAAGCGGCAGATGACTGGAGATACAAAGACGGTACAAGCCTAGAAGGTAAAGTTGTTTTACCTGATGGAAAAAGCGTTGATGCCGATGAAGCCCAAGAACCTGTAAGTGATGAATACTATTACATTGTTCCGGATAAATGTACTGAGTGTAAAGGTTTTCATGACGAACCGCAATGTGCGGCAGTTTGTCCGGTTGATTGCTGTATCCCTGATGAAGACCATGTTGAAACGGAAGAAGTTTTATTGTCTAAACAGCAATTTTTACATAGGGACTAATACAGAATATTGGTCACAAAGAATTTCAAAAAATCTCATCTTAAGGCATGAGATTTTTTGTTTTAAATACCACATATTAATATTACATTTGCAGCCATAAATTAATACTGATGAAAGCTGGAATAGTAGGGTTACCAAATGTAGGAAAATCGACTTTGTTTAATTGTTTGTCAAATGCAAAAGCTCAGAGTGCTAATTTTCCGTTTTGTACTATTGAACCAAATATTGGGGTTGTGATAGTTCCTGATAAGCGACTGGAAAAACTGGAAGAGTTGGTTAAACCAGAACGCGTTGTACCTGCAACGGTTGATATTGTAGATATAGCAGGTTTGGTAAAAGGTGCAAGTAAAGGAGAAGGTTTAGGTAATCAGTTTTTGGCTAATATTAGAGAAACAGATGCCATACTTCATGTTTTAAGGTGCTTTGATAACGACAATATTGTACATGTAGATCGCAGCATTGACCCTGTAAGAGATAAAGAAATCATTGATATTGAATTACAGCTTAAAGACCTTGAAACGGTTGAAAAAAAGTTAGATAAAGTAAAACGCGCGGCAAAAACAGGTAACAAAGAAGCTCAAAAAGAGGAAGCCGCTCTACTGCACATAATTGAGTATCTGGAGGCTGGAAAATCGGTTAGAGCCTGTGAATTTAGTGAAGATGAGTATCATGATTTCGTAAAGCCTTTGCAATTAATCACCGATAAACCTGTTCTATATGTATGTAATGTAGATGAAGCTTCCGCAGTTTCCGGAAATCAATACGTGGATAAAGTCGTGAAAGCTGTAAAAAATGAAAATGCAGAAGTTTTGGTACTGGCAGTAGGTACTGAAGCAGATATCAATGAACTGGACGATTTCGAAGAGCGTCAAATGTTTTTACAAGACATTGGATTGGATGAACCTGGATCATCAAAACTGATCAGGGCTGCATATAAATTGCTTAAACAGCAAACTTATTTTACTGCAGGAGTTAAAGAAGTTAGAGCATGGACCATTGATATTGGAGCAACAGCACCTCAGGCAGCCGGTGTTATTCACACTGATTTTGAAAAAGGATTTATTAGAGCAGAAGTGATTAGTTATAATGACTATATAAGTTACGGAAGTGAAACAAAGGTTAAAGAAGCCGGAAAAATGAGGGTGGAAGGAAAAAATTATATTGTCAAAGACGGAGATGTTATGCATTTTCTATTTAATGTTTAAAAATCCATTTAAGCGTTCAATTCACTAATGTTCTCAACATTTGTCAGGTATTTTTTGTTAATTACTTTGTTTTGTCTATATTTTATATTTTGGGCTGATATGTTATATTAGCCTCTTATCAAATTTTAAACGAATTTATGTCTCAACAATCCAACTATACCGAAGAAAATATACGCTCACTCGACTGGAAAGAACATATCCGGATGAGACCTGGAATGTATATTGGTAAACTTGGTGATGGATCTTCTCCAGATGATGGTATTTATATTCTCCTAAAGGAAGTACTTGATAATTCAATAGACGAGTACGTCATGGGTGAAGGAAAGACCATTGATGTTTCCATCCAGGGAAACAAAGTCATTGTTAGAGATTACGGTCGTGGAATTCCTTTAGGGAAAGTAGTAGATGTAGTCTCTAAGATGAACACGGGAGGTAAGTATGATTCCAAGGCATTTAAAAAATCTGTTGGACTTAATGGTGTAGGAACAAAGGCTGTAAATGCATTGTCGGAATATTTTAGGGTTGAATCCAACAGAGACGGTAAGTCGGCTTCAGCTGAATTTTCTCAAGGAAACCTTACGGATGAAGAAAAGTTAAATGAAACCACCAGAAGAAAAGGAACAAAAGTATCCTTTATTCCGGATGAAGTGATATTCAAGAATTACAAATACAGAAATGAGTATGTTGAAAAAATGCTCAAAAACTATGTGTATTTGAATCCTGGGTTGACTATCCTTTTTAACGGGGAAAAATTTTACAGTGAAAATGGGTTAAAAGATTTACTGGAAGAAAACATTAGTGAATCAGACAGGCTTTACCCAATTATTCATTTACGAGGAGAAGACATAGAAGTTGCTATCACTCATAGTAAAACGCAATATTCAGAAGAATACCATTCATTTGTTAACGGTCAGAATACAACCCAGGGTGGAACTCATTTGGCAGCTTTTCGGGAAGCATTAGTAAAGACTATCAGAGAATACTATGGAAAGAATTATGAGGCATCAGATATTCGAAAATCTATAGTCAGTGCTGTTTCTATAAAAGTCATGGAGCCGGTTTTTGAAAGTCAGACTAAAACAAAGTTAGGTTCGACAGATATGGGAGGTGACCTTCCCACTGTACGAACATTTATCAATGATTTTATAAAAACACAATTAGATAATTACCTTCATAAAAATAATGAAGTTGCCGAAAAAATCCAACGAAAGATCCTTCAGGCTGAAAGGGAGAGAAAGGAATTATCAGGAATAAGGAAAATTGCCAAGGAAAGAGCTAAAAAAGCAAGCCTTCATAATAAGAAATTGAGAGACTGCAGAGTACACCTGGGAGATTTAAAATTAGACAGAAGATTAGAAACAACCTTATTTATAACTGAGGGTGATTCGGCATCAGGTAGTATCACAAAGTCAAGGGATGTCAACACACAGGCCGTTTTTAGTTTGCGTGGAAAACCTTTGAATTCTTATGGGATGTCAAAGAAAATTGTCTATGAAAATGAAGAATTCAATTTATTACAGGCAGCCTTGAACATAGAAGAATCCATTGAAGATCTGAGATACAACAATATTGTCATAGCAACTGATGCTGATGTAGATGGAATGCATATCAGGTTATTGTTAATTACATTTTTTCTTCAGTTTTTTCCGGAGTTGATAAAGGAAGGGCATTTATATATTTTGCAAACACCGTTGTTTAGAGTAAGAAATAAGAAAGAAACAATTTATTGTTATTCTGAACAAGAACGAAAAGATGCCGTTGAAAAATTAAAACCAAAACCGGAAATTACAAGGTTTAAGGGATTGGGAGAAATTTCTCCGGATGAATTTAAATACTTTATAGGAGATGATATAAGGCTAGATCCTGTAATGCTGGACAAAGATATGTCTATTGAAAACTTACTGGAGTTCTATATGGGTAAAAACACACCCAATAGACAGGATTTTATAATTAATAATCTAAAAGTGGAATTGGACGTCATTGAAGAATAGGTCAATAGAAATGAGAATCAATAATTCTAAAATAAAAAATACCGTTTTAACTGCCTATTTTCTATTGTTATTTGCGGTAGTACTAAATGTGATTGTTTTTGGATTGTTCAGAAACTGGATCAGTAATACAACATTGGATTGGATATTGATCGCTGCTTTTTTTCTAATTCTATTTCTTGCATTGTATAAGGTTGCCAAATATTTTGAATATGATAGTGATGGAGATGTACTCGTCATAGTAAACAAAGGATTAATAGTTTCAGAATTTTTTAATTATAGAGAAAAAATAGTGGAATTCCCCAAAGAAAAGCTATTATATTACAAGTTAAAAGATTACGGAATCTATAAATCTTTAAACCTTTACATAAGATCTGGTGAACATTTTCAAAAGAGAATTAAATTCAATGTATCATTAGTTCCTAAGAGGAAGCTCAGATATTTAAAAATGTCATTGGATAAAATTGTGCGAAATAATAAACAAAAACGTTGATGGATATAGGTAATGGCGAATTAAACAACGACAATATAAACGAATCAGGCAATCAAGATACAATTACCAGGGTTACTGGAATGTATAAAGATTGGTTCCTGGATTATGCCTCCTATGTAATACTTGAGAGAGCAGTTCCTGCTATAGAAGATGGTTTTAAGCCTGTTCAGCGCAGGATAATGCATTCAATGAAAGATCTTGATGACGGCAGATATAACAAAGTTGCCAACATCGTAGGTCATACCATGCAATATCATCCGCATGGTGATGCTAGCATTGCAGATGCTATGGTTCAAATTGGTCAAAAAGATCTGTTAATTGATACCCAAGGCAACTGGGGAAATATTTTAACCGGAGACAGAGCAGCTGCTTCCAGGTATATTGAAGCGCGTTTGTCCAAATTTGCTTTGGATGTTGTGTTTAATCCAAAAATAACAAACTGGCAAGCTTCATATGACGGAAGGAGGAAGGAACCTATAAATCTGCCGGTTATGTTTCCTTTGCTATTAGCTCAGGGAGGTGAAGGAATTGCGGTTGGTTTATCCACTAAAATTTTACCACATAATTTTATTGAATTGATCGAGGCTTCAATAAAACATTTAAAAGGCAAACGATTTACAATTTTGCCGGATTTCCCGACTGCGGGCATTGCCGATTTCACAAATTATAATGATGGCAATAGGGGTGGAAAAGTTAGAGTTAGGGCTAAAATATCTCAATTAGATAAAAACACATTAGTAATTACCGAAATACCATTTGGAACAAATACAACCTCTTTAATTGATTCCATATTAAAGGCTAACGAAAAAGGTAAGATCAAGATTAAAAAAATTGATGATAATACTGCCGCCGATGTTGAGATTTTGGTTCATCTGCCTTCAGGGATTTCACCTGATAAGACCATAGATGCTTTGTATGCGTTTACTGCTTGTGAAACTTCAATTTCTCCATTAGGGTGCGTTATTGAAGAGAATAAGCCACTTTTTATAGGGGTTTCTGAAATGCTTCGAAGATCAACTGACAATACTGTTGAGTTATTAAAAAAAGAATTAGAGATAAAACTTGATGAACTTGAAGAACAATGGCATTTTGCATCATTGGAACGCATTTTTATAGAAAATCGTATTTATCGTGATATTGAAGAAGAAGAAACCTGGGAAGGCGTTATTGATGCGATTGATAAAGGATTACAACCTCATATCAAACATCTCAAACGGGCCATAACAGAAGATGATATAGTGCGTTTGACAGAAATTAGGATCAAGCGAATATCGAAATTTGATATTGATAAGGCACAACAAAAAATAGATTCTTTAGAAGATCAAATAGCAGAGGTAAAACATAATCTGGTCAATTTAATTGAATATGCCATTTCTTACTTTACCCGACTTAAAAAGGAATATGGTGCGGGAAGAGAACGAAAAACTGAGATCAGGATATTTGATGATGTAGATGCTACTAAAGTGGTTATTCGCAATACAAAACTGTATGTGAACAGGGAAGAAGGTTTTATAGGCACTTCGCTTCGCAAAGATGAGTATGTATGTGACTGCAGCGATATAGATGATATAATTATATTCACTAGTGAAGGTAAAATGGTAGTCACTAAAGTTGATGCCAAGACATTTGTTGGTAAAGGAATCATACATGTTGCAGTCTTTAAAAAGAAAGATAAAAGAACTATTTATAATATGATTTACATGGATGGGAATAAAGGACCATCCTATGTAAAAAGATTTTCTGTAACAGGTGTAACTCGCGATAGGGAATATGACCTTACTAAAGGAACAAAAGGATCAAAAGTCTGGTATTTTTCAGCAAATCCGAATGGTGAAGCCGAAGTAGTTACAGTATTCTTGCGCCAGGTCAGTAAAATTAAAAAACTCAAATGGGATATTGATTTTGCAGATGTTTTAATTAAAGGCAGGGCATCTAAAGGAAATTTGGTAACAAAACACTCAATTAAGCGCATAGAACTTAAGGAAAAAGGTGTTTCTACTCTTAAACCACGTAAAATCTGGTTTGATGATACGGTTCAGAGATTAAATGTAGATGGAAGAGGTGAACTTATAGGTGAGTTTCGTGGAGAAGATCGTTTATTAGTGATCACACAATCCGGAACAGTAAAAACTATTATGCCGGAATTGACTACTCATTTCGAGGATGATATGATTGTATTGGAAAAATGGATTCCTAAAAAACCCATTTCTGCAGTTTATTTTGATGGAGATAAAGAAAGATACTATGTAAAAAGGTTTCTCATTGAAAATGAAAATAAAGAGGAATTTTTTATTACCGATCATAAAAATTCTCAATTGGAAATAGTCTCAACTGACTGGAGACCCGTGATTGAAGTAATTTTTGCTAAAGAACGCGGCAAAGACAGAAAGGATAATATTGAAGTTAACTTAGAAGAATTTATTGCTGTTAAAGGAATTACTGCCTTAGGGAATCAGTTGTCAAAAGAAAAAATTAATCAGATCAACTCACTCGACCCATTACCATATGAAGCTCCAGAAGAAACACATGCAGATGAAATAGAAGTTGTGGATGAGGAAACAGTATTACCGGAAGAG
>CBDUIO010000106.1:0-7775 GCA_965367355.1 uncultured Flavobacteriaceae bacterium | reverse complement strand
GCTGTATTTGGAGTTCCAATTATTATAGGAAAAAACCATCAGAAATTTCCGGAAGCAAAACTATTGATTGAAACTGGTGGCGTTTTTTCAATAAAAGATGAAAGTGAATTTAGATCTACTCTTTCTAAATTAATTAATAACAACGAATTCAGAAAACAAACAGGTAAATTAAATTCTTCATTCATTAAAAATAATCAAGGAGCTGTAGTCCAAATACTCAATTACATACGTAGATAATCTGTATATTTTGCATTTTATGGAGATTTTATTAAAAAAATGTTAAATTTTTATTGCAGTAATAACCAATATGTTATTAATTGCAGCGTTTTTAAGAATTAATAATTAACACTAAAACAAAAACTAATGAAAAAAGTTATTTTAAGTTCAATTTTACTACTAGCTCTAAGTTTATCATTTACTTCTTGTAGAGATGTAAAAGAGAAAGCAGAAGGAGCAACTGATGCCGTTGAAAATGCAGCTGAAGCAGCTGGTGAAGCAGTTGAAGATGCAGCTGATGCTGCCGGAGATGCAATCGATGATGCAACCGATGCCGCAGAAGACGCTATTGACAGTGCGAAAGAAGCAGCTGATGAAGCCGTTGATGGAGCAAAAGACATGGCAACCGACGCTAAAACAGCAGTAGAAAAAGGTGCTAAAAAAGTAGAAGAAGCTGTTAAGAAATAAGCAATAATTTCTTTAACAAAGAATAAAAGGACTAACTCGATGAGTTGGTCCTTTTTTTTACCCCTTTATTAATTCCTCAACTCAAAACTAATTAAAAATGCATTCGAAATAATAACACAATATTATTTTGAGAATATTGCTGATATGTATTCCTCTCTGGATAAAATATTATAGGGTAAGGGAGGAATTCAAATTAAATTTGATCAATTTGTCATTAATACCTTAGTATATTATATTATTTTAATACTTTTAAATTTGAAGAAATTTTCTAACTAAAAACTAACTAGACATGAATCAAAAGAAATTTTTACTTCTCATAACATCTGTATCGGCATTAGGTGGACTCTTATTTGGGTATGACACTGGAGTGATTAATGGCGCACAATTCTACCTAACAAAATATTTTGCTTTAGATGCTACTATGCAGGGTTTTGTTGTAGGTAGTGCCTTAATAGGCTGCTTCGTAGGTGCCATAATCGCTGGACCACTTAGTATTAAAATAGGAAGGAAAAATTCCTTGATTATTTCGGCAATTTTGTTTACAATTTCAGCCTGGGGATCTGGTTTACCTGCCATGCTGCCTGAATCTGTTTCCTTATTAGTTTTCTTCAGACTGATAGGTGGGTTGGGAATTGGTGTTGCATCCATGAATGCTCCTATGTACATTGCGGAAATAGCTCCGGCAAAGAAACGAGGTAATCTTGTTACTTATTACCAACTTGCTGTTGTAATCGGCTTTTTTGTAGTATTTCTCGCAACCTATTTTATAGGAAGCGGACTGACCGAAGCGGAAAATTTACAGTTTGGTTGGAGACGTATGTTTTGGTCTGAATTGATTCCAAGTCTCTCCTTTTTACTACTTCTATTTATTGTACCAAAAAGCCCGAGATGGCTTGCTTTAAAAGGGAGAAATGAAGAGTCTCTTAGTGTTTTAGTTAAAATCCATGGTGAAGCCAATGCTAAACTTGAGAATGAAGAAATCCAGGAATCACTTAGAACCAATAAAGAATCATCCAATATAAACTACTTTAAAAAGGGAGTGCTGATCATTATTGTAATTGGATCTGTTCTTTCAATTTTACAACAGTTTACAGGTATAAATGCAGTATTATATTATGGCGCTGATATTTTTGAAAAAGCATTAGGCTTTGGTAAAGAGGACATTTTACTTCAACAGGTATTGCTGGCTTTCATCAACCTTATATTTACATTTATTGCCATGGCAACAGTTGATAAATTCGGACGTAAACCTTTAATTTATATTGGCTCTTTAGGTATGATTTTAGGATTTCTTCTTTTAGGATTCTCATTACAGCAAAAGGCCATAGGATTTATTTCACTACTGGGAGTTCTTATTTTTATAGCCTCCTTTGCCATGTCAATGGGACCGGTGGTTTGGGTACTATTATCAGAGATGTTCCCGAACAAAATGAGAAGTGTCGCCATGTCGGTAGCAGTGGCGGCTCAATGGGCAGCAAATTATTTTGTAACACAAACATTTCCAATGGTCACTGAAAGTGCTATGAATAAAAATGAATTTTGGAATGGTTCTTTACCATATTTTATATTTGTTGGCTTTATCATATTTATAATGATATTCACATACAAATTTATTCCCGAAACTAAAGGCAAATCTTTAGAACAGTTAGAAGGTATGTGGGAAAAATAAGACTTAAATATAAATCTTATACAAATAAAAGCCCTGCAAAATTGCAGGGCTTTTTTATATAAAATAGTTTTCTCAAGAATTATCAATCAAGGCAAATGATTAATCTACTTTGGATGAAACAAAAGCTGTGAAGGCTAATTATTAATTAAAGATCATAAAATTTTTCAGCGATCAATGCTAGTTGTTGAAATTACTAGGTTCGGTTTGTGATTAAACATCAATTTTTTTGAAAAATTCTGATTATAAAGTACTTAAATTATGAAATTGATAATAAAAAACCCTAATTTTAAATAACTAACAGTCTAAATCAAAATATATATGAAAGCAAAATTCAATTTGTTGTTTTTCCTACTCTTATCCTTAAGTATATATGCTCAGGATATTGTAGTAAATGGTAATATAACAAACTCTGAAGATGGTATGCCTTTACCGGGTGTTAACGTCATAGTGCAGGGAACCAATCGCGGGACCAGTTCTGACTTTGACGGTAATTATTCCATTTCGGTCTCACAAGGCGAAATTCTGGAGTTTAGTTATGTAGGATTTAAATCTTTAAATGTAACAGTAGGGTCACAGACTACCATAAATGTTACAATGGAAACAGATTTAGAATCATTGGATGAAGTAGTTGTCATTGGTTACGGAACACAAAAGAGAGCCGATTTAACAAGTGCAATTTCAACAATTAATGCGTCAGATTTGGAGAAATCTCCAGTAGCACAAGTTGTTCAAGGATTCCAAGGAAAAGTTGCAGGTGTGCAAATAAGTAGTTTGGGCTCACCCGGTGAAACACCTGAAATCAATATTAGGGGTATCAATTCCCTTTATGGTAACTCAGCACCTTTATTTGTGGTTGATGGCATGTTCTATGACAATATCGATTTTTTAAATGCTACAGAAATTGAAGATGTATCTGTATTAAAAGACGCTTCAGCATCAGCTATTTATGGTGTTAGGGCTGCGAATGGGGTTATAGTAGTAACCACAAAAGGAGGTAGTTATAATAAAACCGCCCAAATTGAGTATTCTACATATTATGGCACTCAACGCGCTCAAAATGTACTCAAAATGGCTAACGCAGAACAGTTTGT
Source organism: uncultured Flavobacteriaceae bacterium (assembly GCA_965367355.1). Classification (GTDB taxonomy): domain Bacteria; phylum Bacteroidota; class Bacteroidia; order Flavobacteriales; family Flavobacteriaceae; genus Site-B1. Next base: position 4,331 of record CBDUIO010000106.1, on the reverse strand, counting down.
TACGTTTGCTCAGGAATCTGGATCAGCATCAGAAATTTCAAGTATTGACCAAGCTATGCAGCGTTATGGGAGAAGCAGAATTAACCCTAATATACCTGACGTAAATACCGATTGGTATAAAGAAGTACTTCGTACGGCAGCAACAACCAACCATGACCTTCAAGTAAGTGGAGGATCTGAAAAAGTTGCTTACTCTTTGGGAGGCAATTATTTCTATCAAGATGGTATTTTAGATATGAAAAATGACTATACAAGATCAAACCTTAGAGCGAAGTTTGATGCGAAAGCAAAAGATTGGGTTACAGTTGGAGCTGATATACTTTATAGCAGGTCTGTAAAATATGATGATGAAGGTGGAGCTTGGCAATTATCATACTATGCTGTTCCTATTTTACCTGTTTTAGATGATGCATTTATTAATGCAGATCCGACACCTTATTCAGATGCTCGTGAAATTGGCTATCGAGGCAGTCAGAATCCATTCCCTACAATGGATAATTCAGACAGAAGAGGTGAACGAAGAAGGACCGTTGCCAATTTCTATGCTAATTTCCATATTATTCCTGATAAGTTGGATTTTAAATCCAGTTATTCATATAATAACAGGTCTGATAACGATCGTATTGTACTGTTGCCATATTACATAACAGATGATTATCAAAGATCGGTAGATGAATCCTCAATTACACGCAATAATTCAGTGGCTGAAAATTATATTTGGGATAATATCTTGACTTATACCAATTCCTTTGGAGATCATGATTTAACACTTATGGGAGGTACATCATATAGAGAAAATTTTGGAAGATATTTTGGAACCAGCGGGAATTTTGACCCATCGGGTGCATTTATCAGAAATAATGATAAAACATGGTATATCCAAAATACATCAGAAGATAGCAGAACATCTTATGACGGTGGTAGTACGTCATATGGATTCTCTTATTTTGGAAGAGCTTCATACAAATACCTGGACAAATATTTAGCATATGCAACTATGCGTGCAGAAGGAAGTAATAAATATGATGAAACCTACGTATACTTACCGGCTTTTGGATTAGGCTGGGTGACTTCTGAAGAACCATTTATGGAAGATGTAAAATTTGTAGATTTCTTGAAACTTAGAGCTGGTTGGGGGAAATTGGCGAATGATGCGGTTCCTTCCAGTATTCCTTTAAGTGCAACTACAACTTCAACGGTTTTTAATGATACCCTTTTGACCGGTTTTCAGTTTTCTACGAATTCAGATGACATAAATTGGGAATATACAGAGGAATTGAATATCGGTTTGACATCTAATTTATTTGATAACCATGTGACTTTTGAAGCCGATTATTTTATTAAAGATACCAAGAATCTCGTTATTCCTGTATTACCATTAGTAGGTACAGAAGTTAGCTTTCAAAATGTTGGAAGTGTCAGGAATAAAGGTCTTGAATTATCTGCCAGTTATAAAGGAGAGATTACAGATGACTTAACTTTTAGAGTCTCAGGAAATTTTAGCACGATCGATAATGAGATTACCGATCTTGAAGGGCAACCTTACATTGATCGCGGTAGTGCAGAATTCCGTCAGCGACTTGCAGTTGGTCAAGCGATTAATTCATTCTACGGATGGGAAATTGATGGTGTATATCAAAATAATGCCGAAATTGCTGCCGATCCAACAGCTCAGGCCGCTATAAATGAAGGTATTAATGTGGAGCCTGGTTATTTTAGATATAAAGACCTCAACGGAGACGGAGTTTTAGATGCAGAAGACAGAGCTTATATAGGATCTCCGGTTCCAACTTATTACTATGGTGGTAACATTCAATTAGATTATAAAGCTTGGGATTTGTCTGTACAAGTATATGGACAAGGAGGAAATTCTATTTTGAATAGAAATCGAGCAGAAGTTATCCGTACCCAGGGACGTAATATAGATGCCGAATTGGCAATAAACCGCTGGCATGGAGAAGGTACCACAAACTCATTTCCTTCATCTGAAGGATATAGGCAATTATGGAACCAAAGAATGTCAGGTTTTTGGCTAGAGGAAGGTGATTTTTTTAGAATCCAAAACATTCAACTGGCTTATACATTGACTAATGACAAAATGCCTGAAATGAGGTTTTCATTGACAGCCGACAGACCTTTCCAATGGGCTAAAAGTTTCAATGGGTTCAATCCGGAAGTCGGATTTGATGGTATCGATTTACAAACATATCCAATTCCTTCAGTGTATACTTTAGGGGTAAGTGTAAAACTTTAAACAAAATTATTATGAAAAGAAACTCATTTTTTATCAGATTAATACTATTGATTCTACCACTTTTATTAGTGAATTGTAGCAATCAATTAAATGAAGAACAAGAATTGGTAGTCATTCAAAGCGAAATAGACTACTCAAGTGAAGACGGTGCCTTTGGAGCCCTAGTTGGAGCTTATGAAAAATTTCAAAATGTTGGCTGGGAACAAATTCCTTTAATTTCCGTAAGAGGAGATGATGTGAATTCCGGAGGATTGGGCGACCAACAAGGATTTGCCGATACAGACAATTTCATTTATGACAAGGGATACTGGATGTACAATATCTTTTGGGAAAATTGGTTTCAGGATGTCTTACAAATCTCTGCTCAAATTGAACAATTAGAGGCATTTAGAGCCGGTGGAGTTAATCCTAACTTAATTGACCAATATGTCGCAGAGTGCAGAGTTCTAAGAGGCTTTATTACTCTTCAATTATCAAGAGTTTATGGTGATGTGTATAAAATAGAAAGTACAGACCAAACTCAAATTCAAGTATTACCAAAAGATGAACTCATGCAGTGGATCTCTGATGAGATGGATTTAGCTGTTCCCGAATTATTGGACATGCATCCAAATCAACGCCCGGATCTTCCAGGTGGTATAACTAAATATACAGGATTGTCAGTAAAAGCATTGGCAAATTTAGAAATAGAAAATTACCAGGCTGTGGCGGACGCTACCGGTGAGATCATAAATTCAAACAAATTTGAGTTGTATAATGATTTCTATCAACTATTTAAAATACCGGGAAAGCTTTGTAATGAAAATATTCTAGAAATTCAATATTCAGATTTTGGACAGGCTTCGGGTGAGAATGTTTCGCACTTATATGCCTTTTATGGCCCACAGAACTGGGATGCCGCAGTACCGGAAGCATCCAGCGGATGGGGATTTTATGAACCTAGTTTTAAGTTCATTAAATTTATGTTGGATAGAGGTGAAAATATTAGGCTTCAAACCAGTGTGCTATTTACAGACAGGGGAATTGCAGAAATTCAAACAGATCCTAATTATGCTACTCTACCAAGCTGGATATCAAATACAACACCAGATGGCGATGTGATAAACGATTATTCCAGAGCGTATTTTGCAAGTGGGAAACATTACCTGCCTTCAGTACAACTAACTCCTGGAAGAACCGGATATGGCACAAATAAAAACTATACCGTTATTCGGTATGCCGAAGTGCTCCTAATGTACGCAGAAGCACTAACTCGAGGCGCTACCGGAAGTGCAGGCTCTGCAGATGATGCTGTAAATGAAGTAAGATCAAGAGCCGGATTGAGTACTTTAAGCGGTGTTACCAGTCAAGATGTAATGGATGAAAAATTCGCAGAATTGGCAATGGAATGGGGAATCAGGTTCTATGATATGGTTCGCCTAAGTCAAACTTCCGAATTAAGCTATGACGGAAGAACTTTTACTATGGAAAAAGCATACCTACCTTACCCACAGGCACAATTAGATCAAAGTTACATACTAAACGAGTACTATCAGAACAATAATCAATAAAAAATATTATGAAAAATAGTTATAAAATATCGAGTTTAATATTGTTGCTGCTTCTTGTTTTTACTGGTTGCGACGACAATTATATAGACCCAATAACTGCAGTAGATCCAGGATCAGATGCAGGGAATCCATTTGTTACAATTCTCAGACCTACTGAAGGTTTTGAAATACAAGTAGCTGATCCTGTAACATCAACTACAATTGAATTTAGAGCAGAAGATGATATTGAAATTGCATTGGTTACTGTGGATCTGGATGGTGTAACAATCGCATCCTATGATTCTTTTATGGATTATCGGATTTTCGTCGATGAATTTGTATACGATAATATAACAACCGGCGAGCATATTCTTACCGTATCTGCTACAGATTTAGCTGGAAATACAACATCAGCAATTAGAAATTTCAGTAAAGAGCCTCCTTACACGCCTGTTTTTAACGGTGAAACATTCTACATGAATTTTGATGGAAGTTACTCCGAATTGATCACCGTTACAGATGCAACAGAAGTAGGTTCACCAGGATTT
>CBDUIO010000105.1:0-7807 GCA_965367355.1 uncultured Flavobacteriaceae bacterium | reverse complement strand
CATTCAATGATTGTGGTTTCATTATTTTTATGAGCTATGACGTCTATTTCATGGCTTACACAAACACCTTGCAGATTATAATTAACCTCTGTTTCATAGCCGGAATATTTAAGAATATCACCTACAAATCTTTCAAAAGGAAAACCAGTAGGACCTAATTCATATATGGCCTTTTTTAATTTGTATTTTGAGGCTAAATAGCTTTTTTTCTTTTTAAGTAATGAAAAAGCTCTGTTGTATATTTCTTTGGTAGAAATGCCTTGATACAGTTCATCATTTACTTTATGTATTATGTTCTCAATTGTCTCATCATCGGCTCCGGTTCTATTCAGAGATTTTCTTAGCAAATCCATTGAAAAGTCAACTATTTCTCCTGAATTTTTAACAATTTTTATCTTTTCTTTTTTCATAAAAAGATTCTTTTAAGATGGAATATTAAAGTTACGGATTTAAATTACTTTATAATATTTTTTAACAAGGGCTACAATTTGGTTGCTTGTCATGCTGTCAGCTTTTACTACATCCTTTACTTTTTTACCAATGTCCTTATATTTTTTTTGAAGTTCTTTATAGAATTTCTCATTGGTTCCGGCAGGTCCGAAAATCACTAACTCTTCAGAATTATCAATTTTTGTAGCCAGTTCTTTAAAATAATTGCTTAATTGATGTTTTTCTCTTTCAAGATATTTACTGTCTTGTACTACATCTTGGGGGCCACCTTTTAATTTTGTTCCTGAGCCGCCGGATATATGAAAATCTTCTACATTGGATTTAACAGTTAATAAGGTTTCATTACCATTTTCAAGTTCAACGACAAGTGCTTTCTTTTTATCTAACCAAATTCCAGTTTTTTTCATGTTTTCAATATTTAATATGGTATTATTAAATGTAATTTTTAGTATTCTTTTAAACAATGATAAAAATCAGATTATACTTTAATTCGAAAAGATTTTATGTAGTTTTTGATATTTTATTTTATCCCTTAAAACAATACCTTTATATTTATGCGCAGAATAATGAATTTTAGATGAAAGAAGAACTAAAACTAAACTACGGTTACTTATTTGAAGAGGAGCTATTGGAAGAAATTAACACTGTTGGAGTCTACAGAGAAGTTTCTGAAGGATCAAAACTGATCGAAATAGGAGACTACATAAAATCCATGCCTTTGTTAATTAGTGGCGCAATAAAAATTTTAAGAGAAGATAATAAAGGTGATGAACTCGTTCTTTATTTTCTGGAACGTGGTGACACCTGTGCCATGACCTTAACCTGTTGTTTAGGAGACACAAAAAGCGAGATAAGAGCTATAGCGGAAACAGATGCAAAACTGGTCATGGTACCTGTTAAAAAAATGGAGGAATGGATGAGCAAATATAAAAGCTGGCAAAATTTTATTCTTGCCAGTTATCATGATAGAATGAAGGAGCTTTTAGAAGCTATAGATACCATAGCATTTTTAAAAATGGACCAGCGATTATTTAAATATCTTAAGGACAAGGCGATGGTCAATCATGATGAAGTTATTCAGGTAACACATCAGGAAATTGCTCACGATTTACATACGTCCAGGGTCGTAATTTCAAGGTTGTTAAAAACTTTGGAAATTGACGGTAAAATCAAATTAAACAGAAACAGCATTAAAGTTCTGCAACTTTAACTTTTAACTGTAACCAATGTTACAGTTGATTAAATTAAACATACTTACATTTGTTTGATTGTTTATATAATTGTGTTAATATAGTTTTTCAATTGTTTTACAGAGGATAATACGTATCCCGAAAAACATAAATAGTATACCTTTATTTTAAAGGTAATTAGTTGGTTAGGTTGAAAAAAGAGTAGCATTTATGCTGCTCTTTTTTGTGTAACCTAGGTTACTCAACAATCACTGCTTTCATGTTAAATTTACATATCAATTTAATCTAATTAATAAATCGCACCATGTCACTACTAAGTATGCTGTTTGGAGGTTCTGCTGCCAATGAAAACACCAAACTACTTTCACCCGAAGAGTTTAAAGAACACATCTTAAAGAAGAATGTTCAGTTAATAGACGTAAGGACACCCAGAGAATTTAATGCAAGCCATATAAAAGGGGCAAAAAATATTGATTTCTATTCAGGAAGTTTTAAAACAGAGTTCAACAAATTAAATAAAAATAAACCACTCTATATTTATTGCAGGACAGGAAGCAGGAGCAGACATGCGTCAAATAAGTTATACGAAATGGGATTTAAGGAAATTTATGATCTTCAGGGTGGAATTGTAAGATGGAAATGATCATGAAAAAATTGCTTATTTTTTTATCATTAATAATTATCGTCAGTTGTAAAGATTTCGGGAAATCAGGTAACGAAGACTTGGTGGCTCAAACCGCTATTGTGAAAGACCATCCCGGAAAAAAATTAATGGAAATAAACTGTTACGCCTGTCATAATCCATCGACAGACCATGATCAACGGATTGCACCTCCCATGATCGCTGTTAAAAAACACTACATATCCCAAAATACAACGAAAGAGCAATTTATTGCAGATATGCAGGAATGGATCAAAAATCCAAGTGAAGAAAAATCAAAAATGCCTGGTGCTATAAGAAACTTCGGACTAATGCCTTACGCCCATTTTCCAGAAGAAACCATATTCCAAATAGCCGACTACATTTACGATTATGATATTGAACAGCCGGAATGGTTTACAGATCATTTTAATGAGGAAAGGGGAATGGGTAACAGAAATGGAAAAGGAAAAGGTATGGGTCAGGGCAACGGACAGGGGATGAGAATAAGACAAGGTCAAAAGGCAGATTCAATTAAGAATTATAAAGAAATTGGGTTGCACTATGCTTTATCAACCAAAGCCGAGCTTGGAAGGAATTTAATGGGTGCCATACAGAAAAAAGGACTGGAAAAAGCAATTACGTTTTGTAATGAAAGAGCATATGCAATTACAGATAGTATGGCCAGAATTCATAATGCAAACATAAAGCGGGTTTCAGATAAACCTCGTAATCAGAATAACAAGGCCAATGGTGTTGAGTCAGCGTATATTGAAAGGTTTAAAGAGATAGTTGCCAATCAAAACGAAATAAAACCAATATTGGTAGAGGAAGATAATTTGTTTAATTTCTATTATCCTATTACAACAAACTCTATGTGCCTGCAATGTCATGGTACAGTGGATAAGGAATTAAACCCGGAAACCAATAAGACCATTAAAGGACTATATCCTAATGACAAGGCTACCGGTTATGATGTAAATGAAGTAAGAGGCATCTGGAGTATAACATTCAATAAATAGATGTGTTATGAGCAGTTTTTCAGACATTATTAATCAATCAAAACCTGTGCTTATCGATTTTCATGCAGATTGGTGTGGACCCTGTAAAATGATGGCACCGATTTTAAAACAGGTCAAGGAGAATTTGGGTGATTCTGTGTCCATTATAAAAATTGACGTTGATAAAAACCAGAAACTCGCTGCAAAATATCAGGTAAGAGGGGTTCCTACTTTAATGCTGTTCAAGAACGGGAAACAACTGTGGAGGCAGTCTGGTGTGATCCAAAAAGAGGACATTATCAATATTATTAAAAGTAATAATTGATCAATTTGTAACATTTGTTACATTACTTTGCACTTCAAGTTTATATTTTAGTTATTCTTTTTCAAGCTAACTAAACTATTTCTGAATGAAATCAAATCATCAAATTCTTATTATTGGAGGCGGAACAGCAGGTATTATGGTTGCTTCGCAATTGATGCAAAAAGATGCAACTCTAAATATTGGATTGATTGAGCCTGCTGAAACTCATTATTATCAACCTGCATGGACACTGGTAGGTGCGAATACATATGATTTTGATAAAACCGGAAGAAGTATGACTTCGGTTATGCCAAAAGGCGTTCATTGGATTAAGGAATATGCCGAAAAATTTGAACCTGAGAGTAATAAGGTTATAACAAAAGAAGGTAGCGAGATTACTTATGATTACCTAGTTGTTTGTCCCGGTTTAAAAATAGCTCCCGAGATGATCGAAGGTCTAAAAGAGGCAATGGATAAAGGAGTGGTTTGCAGCAATTATACAAATCCTGACCATACCTGGGAAACCCTTAAAAAATTCAAAGGAGGCACTGCACTATTCACACAACCATCAACACCAATAAAATGTGGAGGAGCGCCTCAAAAAATCATGTATTTAGCTGAAGATCATTTTAGAAAAACAGGAATTAGAGATAAAACCGATATAATTTTTGCATTACCTAGTGGTGTAATTTTTGGAGTCAAGATTATTGCTGATACTTTGATGAATGTAGTGGACAGAAAGGATATAAATGTGCGATTCTTTCATAATCTGGTTAAAGTTGATCCAGACAAAAAAATTGCCTGGTATGAAATTGTTAAAGATGTAAAAGCAGGTGGTTGTGTTACAATTACCGATGGAGATGAAAGTTCATTGGACAAGGATATTCAATATAACTATAAGCATGTTGAAGTAACTGAAGAAGGAGATCGCTTTGGGATCCACTTTGATATGATGCATTTAGCGCCTCCGCAATGTGCGCCTGATTTTATTAAAAATTCACCCCTGGCCTCAGAAACGGGTTGGGTTGGTGTAGATAGCAAAACCTTACAGCATGATATCTACAAAAACGTATTTGCATTGGGTGATGTATCAAACTTGCCTACTTCTAAAACAGGAGCAGCAATTAGAAAACAGACTCCGGTTGTAGTTGCCAATATTCTAAACTTAATAAAATACGAGCATTTATCTAATAAAAATTATAACGGTTATACATCGTGTCCGTTGGTTACGGGTTATGGGAAAATGGTACTCGCTGAGTTTGATTACGATCAAACATTTATGCCGGATCCTAAATTGAAGAAATTCCCTATGCTAATTAATGATTCTTCAAGAGAACATTGGAGATTATGGGTTCTGAAGAAATATTTGTTACCGTGGTTGTACTGGAATAAACTTTTAAAAGGAAAAGAAGTTTAATGATTGATAAATATGATAAATATCATAACATTAGTTTTTTTTAGCATATATTTTTGCCAATTCAATTAAAGAATAGAATTTAATACTTAAAGCGAAATATTTGAATCCCTAATTATTATTGTTGATTAATAGCAATAAGGAAAGTGCTCTAATTACATGAGCACTTTTTTTATACAAATATTTCAAAAAGCGATGATTCCAATTACAATTGTCGTAAATTGATGTTGATAAAGTATTCATATTTAAGTAACAAATGTTACAATCAAAATAACGGGTGTTAATTAACTTTGAGAGAAACTTATTTTTAACTATTCCAACTTTAAATATTTATGAAGTACGGATTTATAATTGATAACCGAAAATGTATTGGTTGTCATGCTTGTACTACTGCCTGTAAATCAGAACACGATGTTGCAGTAGGTGTTAACAGAACTTATGTTAAGCAAGTAGAAAAAGGGGAATTCCCAAATACCAGAAGAATTTTTTCGGTTATGCGTTGTAACCATTGTACAGATGCTCCATGCGTGGAGATCTGTCCGGTCGAAGCTTTGTATACTCGAGAGGATGGTATTGTAGATTTTGATAATAACAGATGTATTGGTTGTAAATCCTGTATGCAGGCATGTCCATATGACGCCTTGTACATAGATCCTGAAACGAATACTGCTGCAAAATGTAATTACTGCGCGCATAGAGTTGAGGTAGGACGAGAACCGGCTTGCGTCACTGTTTGTCCTGAACATGCGATCATTGCTGGAGATATGCATAATCCTGATACTGAAATTTCTCAATTATTAGCGCGTCAGGCTGTAAAAGTGAGAAAACCTGAAAAAGGTACCAATCCTAATCTGTTCTACATAGATGGTGATGAATCATCCCTTAATCCGGAAGCGACTGCTAAATCAGGACCAAGTTTATGGAGTTCACAAGCAAGGGGTGTTGGTCATTTTGCAAAAGCAGCCGAAAAAATGATGCATACCAATGATGATGTAGATCTATTACAAATGAGCATTGATAATGATATGCAGGCAGCCTATCAACAAAAAGAAACAGAAAATCCTAATTATATAGACGTGCTAAATGGAAAAGCTCGCAGAGTTTATGATACACCTGATAAAGGAATACTCTGGGGCTGGGAAGTATCTGCCTATGTGTTGACTAAAGCTATTGCAGCCGGGGCATTTCTTATTCCGTTTATTGCAATTCTTTTGGGATATGAAGTATCAGCAACTGCTAAATTATGGTCAGCGGGAATCTCATTGGTAGGCTTGGCATTAACCGGTTTATTTTTAGTCATGGATTTAGACAGACCAGACAGATTCTTAAATGTGCTTTTGCGTCCGCAATGGAGATCCTGGTTAGTAAAAGGCGGGTATACCATTTCAATATTTGGTTTATTAGTAACAGTTTGGGGAGTAAACACCTGGTTTGACCTGGGTATTCCTGAAATGCCTTTATTATGGGTCACAGCTGCGTTTGCTGTAATATTGGCTATCTATACAGCCTTCCTGTTCGCGCAGGCCAAAGGCCGTGATTTCTGGCAAAGTCCTACTTTACCACTACACATGTTAGTTCACAGTATTATGGCAGGTGTTGCAATTTTTGTATTGGCATCATTGGTAATTGGAAATGAAAGCTGGATGTCAATTTTAGGTACAATATTGATTATTGCTTTGATTGTTAATTTATTCTCTTTGATAACAGAATTAACAATAACACATCCAAGTACTGCTGCGCATTCGGTTGTGGAAATGATTATCAAAGGACGATACAAAGGTTTATTCTGGATTGGTGTTGTACTTATTGGAAATGTAATTCCGTTGGCAGCATTGTTAGTTGTGCCAAGTGCTAACATACTAATAGTAGCTTCAGTACTTGTTTTAATAGGCATTTATATAACAGAAAAGATTTGGGTGGAAGCACCTCAAAGAATTCCTTTAGCTTAAAAGAATTGATGAATTCTGATTGATGAAAGATGAATTAAAGAATAGAAATAGAAAAATTGCAATTGAATTAATAAAGGAATTAAATTTAATAGAAAACAAAGATTTTAGTGATTTATCAAAAGAAGTAAATGAATTGATATCAATTTTTGTCAGTTCAGTAAAAACGGTAAAAAGTAGAGTTAATTCAATAACCTAAATCCAAAATCAACAAACATCAATAATAAAATGGGATACAAAAAACCATCATTTATAGAAAACATTGCAGAGAAGCTTGGAATTATTCCAAATCTGCATAAAGAAAATTATCAAGATTTTCAGGATGATATGCGTCATTTTACTGACGAAGAAGTGGCTCAAATGTATGAGAATTTTCCACCACCGGAAAAATGGGATAACTGGGTGGAGTATGACCCTAAGGTTTGGCCAAAAAAAGATAAAAAAACATATCAAATTGTACCAACTACTTGTTTTAACTGTGAAAGCGCTTGTGGATTAACAGCCTTTATAGATAAAGAAACTCAGGAGGTTAAAAAATTCGAAGGGAATCCGCATCACCCTGGAAGCAGAGGGCGAAACTGTGCAAAGGGTCCGGCAACTATAAACCAGATCACAGATCCTGATCGGATTTTATTCCCATTAAAGCGAAAAGGAAAAAGAGGTGAAGGAGAATGGGAACGTGTATCCTGGGATGAAGCGCTGGATACTATTGCTGCAAGAATCAGAAAAGCGATCAAAGAAGACCGTCATAACGAAATTGCATATCACGTTGGAAGGCCGGGACATGAAAAATTTATGAACTGGATTCTTCAGGGTTGGGGAATAGATGGTCATAATTCGCATACAAATATTTGTTCTTCCG
>CBDUIO010000104.1:0-7831 GCA_965367355.1 uncultured Flavobacteriaceae bacterium | reverse complement strand
CAAACACTTCTTATTTTTAGAATTTCGTTAAAATCCCAACAGGCTCCACCTCCTTTATTGGTCGTATTTTCAATTTCCACTAAGGTCGACTGAGCATAATAATAATCCTTTGGATTGATCGCTTCCAATACCTGATCTGCTGTAAACATTCCACGTTGTCCATCAATCAATTTACAGGAAATCCCACTATTAAAAGAAGCGCCTCCGGCTTCATAATTATAAATATGGGCGTATTTATCACAAATGACCTGTTCTCCAGGATTCGTGTGAAGTTTTAAGGCTGTTTGATTTGCCATACTACCACTTGGAAAAAATAAAGCATGACTTTTTCCAAACATTTCAGCAAGTTTATTTTCCAATAAATTAACAGTTTCATCTTCTCTAAAAACATCATCACCCACCTTAGCATTTAGCATGGCTTCCAGCATACTTTTTGATGGTTTGGTAACCGTATCACTTCTCAGGTCGATTATCATATTTACCTATTTAAAATTACAATCCTTAAAATTAAGTAAAGATTTATTTTAAAGCCACAGTTTAAATTTTAATTTTGTTAAAAATAAAACGCCATGATTACTTCAGATCAAATTAAAGATCTTAACATCCGCCTTGACAAACTAAGGCACTATCTTTGACATTGATGCCAAACTCATAGAAATTCAAAACGAAGAAGAAAAAACCTTTGATCCGGATTTTTGGAATGATTCCCAGGCAGCCCAAAAGATCATGAGGGAGATTCGTGTAAAGAAAAAATGGGTGAATGACTATAATGCTGCAAAATCGCTTGTTGAGGATCTCGAAATACTTTATGAATTCAATAAAGAAGGGGAATCAACCGATAAGGAAGTTAATGACCAGTTTTTTAAGGCTTCCAATCTCATTGAAGACATAGAATTCAGTAATATGCTTTCAGATGAAGCAGACAGTCTTAGCGCGATTTTACAAATTACTGCTGGCGCAGGTGGCACCGAAAGTTGTGACTGGGCTCAAATGCTTATGAGAATGTATCTCATGTATGCAGAAAAATCTGGTTTTAAAGTAAAAGAACTCAACTTTCAGGAAGGTGATGTTGCCGGAATAAAAACGGTAACTCTGGAAATTGAAGGTGATTTTGCATTTGGCTGGCTAAAAGGCGAAAATGGTGTGCACAGATTAGTGCGTATCTCACCTTTTGATAGTAACGCCAAACGCCATACAAGCTTTGCTTCTGTTTATGTATATCCTTTGGTTGATGACACCATTGAAATTGAAATAAATCCGGCAGAAATTGAAATAACTACCGCTCGTTCAAGCGGAGCTGGTGGACAGAACGTTAACAAAGTAGAAACTAAAGTTCAACTTACTCACAAACCTACTGGAATTCAGATATCCTGCTCAGAGACCAGGTCACAACATGACAACAGAGCGCGTGCATTACAAATGCTAAAGTCACAGTTATACGAAATAGAGCTTCAAAAACAATTATCCCAACGAGATGATATTGAAGCAGGGAAAATGAAAATTGAATGGGGAAGTCAGATCCGGAACTATGTCATGCATCCATATAAATTGGTTAAAGACGTTAGAACTGGTCATGAAACGGGAAATGTAGATGCCGTAATGGATGGAAATATTGAACCTTTTTTAAAATCTTATTTAATGCTGATGGGACAGAAAACAGAAGATAATCAAACGTTATGAAAAAAATAGATAATATCATTTTCGATTTGGGAGGTGTTTTGATCGATTGGAATCCTGAATATGTATATTTAGATGTCTTTAATGGAGACCGACAAAAAATGCAATGGTTCTTTGATAATATTTGCACACATGACTGGAACGAAAACCAGGATGCAGGTTACCCAATGGCTAAGGCTACAGAAGAAAGAGTTGCCTTGTTTCCGGAACATGAAGAACTTATAAGAATGTTCTATGGTCGCTGGGATGATATGCTTGGTGAATCAATAAAGGGGACGGTCAACATTCTTGAATCACTTATAAATTCTTCTCAATATAAGGTTGTTGCTTTGACCAATTGGAGTCATGAAACATTTCCAAAAGCCTTAAAGAAATTTGATTTTCTTCATTGGTTTGAGGGTATTGTTGTATCTGGTGAAGAAAAGACAAGAAAACCTTTCCCTGAAATTTATGAAATTACATTAAACAGGTTTAGCCTTGAACCAAAACAAACCATTTTTATTGATGATAATTTAAGAAATGTAGAAGCTGCAAATGCCTTAGGTATTAATGGAATCCATTTTAAAAGCCCTGAAAAACTAATTAAAGAAGTAAAATCATTTAATATTCATGTATGATCAAGATATATCATAATAACAGATGTCGTAAATCTCGTGAAGGTTTGCAATTATTGGAAACATCCGGGAAACACTTCGAAATTGTTAATTATTTAGAAAATGTTCCTTCCCTTAAAGATTTGAAAAACATTGTGGATCTGCTAGGCATCGCTCCCATTGAACTGGTTCGAAAAAACGAAGCCATCTGGAAAACAGAATTCAAAAACAGGGATTTGACCGATAAAGAAATATTAGAGGCTATGATTAAGTTTCCGAAATTAATTGAAAGACCAATAGTGATTAATGGCAACAAAGCGGCTATTGGAAGGCCTCCAACAAAAATCCTGGAAATTATTTAAATATTGTTTAAGGTTATTGGTTATTGTTTTAACAAGAAATTAACTGCATTGTATTAAACCTTCTACTAGTTTTGCAGTCTAAGTGAAAAACTAACCATGAATAAATACATTTTTGCACTCGTAATTTTATTTTTTTCCTCCTTTGTGTCTCATGCAGATCCTGATCCTGCAAAACCACGTAACCGGACAATAACCGGTAAGGTTGTTGATAAGGAGGGCGGATTCCCTTTGGAATACGCCACAATTTCTTTTTGGAGTGTGACAGAGAATAAATTGGTAGATGGCTGCATTACCAATGAGTCCGGAGAATTCTCAATAAAGGTTTCTGATGATACATATAACATTACAGTTGAATATATCTCATACAAATCTCAAAAGATTCTGAACAAAAAGATTGATTCTGATTTGGATCTCGGTATCATTTCTCTCGAAATAGATTTTCAGTCTCTGGGCGAAGTTGAGATAATTGCAGAGAGAACTACAGTAGAGATTAAACTGGATAAAAAAATATATAATGTTGGTTCAGATCTCACCGTAAGAGGTGGTACAGTTAGCGATGTGTTAGATAACGTCCCTTCAGTATCGGTTGATGTAGAAGGAAATGTGTCCCTTCGTGGCAACGATGATGTCAGAATTTTAATTAATGGAAAACCCTCCGGATTAGTCGGACTTAATTCTACAGACGCGCTCAGACAATTACCAGCAGAGTCCATCGAGCGTGTTGAGGTTATTACCTCACCATCAGCAAGGTATGATGCCGAAGGGACTGCAGGCATTCTGAACATCATTTTAAGACGCAGTAAATTACAGGGTCTCAATGGGGCAGTAACCCTTAATACGGGATTTCCATTTCAAGCAGGTATATCGGGCAACATAAATTACAGAACAGGCGACTTGAATTTCTTTAATACAACCGGATATAATTACAGAGAAGTTCCTGGAAATTCATTTACGGAAACCGAATATTTTAATGGAGACGATCCGAGTACATTTTTAAGGGAAGATCGTGATTTTGATAGAATAAGAAAAGGATTGAATACCAATTTTGGTGTAGAATGGTATGTAAATAATTCCTCATCTATAACAACATCTATTGTTTACAGAGATAGTGATAATGAAAGAAATACTGTAAACCTTATAGATGAATTGGATGCCAATGGATCGCTTTTAGAAAGAACCATAAGGCTTGATCCTGAGTTAGAAGATGATAAAACTGTTCAGTACTCTTTCAACTATGATAAGCAGTTTAATGGGAACAGTCAACATAAACTTACGTTCGCATTTCAATATGAGGATAGTAATGAAACAGAAGCCTCTTTAATTAACCAGAATGGTATTGACGTAGAAAATGTAGTGTTAGATGAAAACCAGGAACGTATGTTCCTACAAACGGATTATGTTGAACCAATAGGCGAAAATGGCCAATTTGAATTAGGTTATCGAGGTGAGTTCCTGAATTTAAACACAGATTATCTAGTAGAACAGTTTGACGAAGACACTAATGAATTTATTAATAACACAGGCTTGAGTAATAATCTGGACTTTAAACAGTACGTCAATGCCTTTTATACACAATATGGAAATAAACTAGGTGATAAATTCTCATATTTACTAGGATTGAGGATGGAAGCAACAAGAATAACCATTGACCAGGTAACGAGTGGAGATTTTAATAAGAAAGACTATGCTCAGTTGTTTCCAACAGTCAATCTGGGTTATGCCTTTTCTGAAGATGAAAGTATTACATTTGGATATAACAGAAGAATTCGCAGACCGCGTTCAAGATTTATTAACCCATTTCCTTCTCGTAGCAGTGCCACTAATCTTTTTCAGGGAAGTCCGGACCTAGACCCGAGCATTTCTGATGCCTTTGATATTGGCTATTTAAACAGACTTGGTAAGGTTACTTTAAATGGCTCTGTTTACTATCAACGTGCTACAGACGTATTCTCTTTTATATCGAGAACAACTGATGATTTTTACATTTTTGAGACAAACCAAACTGTAAATCTAAATGATCCGGATTACGATGCATTAAATGCCTTATATGACTTGACTCCAATAATAGCCAGAGGTCCTGTAAATTTAGCAACTAATGAACGTTATGGTGGCGAAATTACAGTAACCTACAGACCCAGTAAAAAATTTAATTTAAATGGAAATATAAATCTGTTTCAATCCATTACCAAAGGGTCCTTTGAAGGTGAAATATTAGATGCGGAAAACTTTAGTTGGTTTGCCCGTCTGAATGCCAAATACACCTTACCTGCAGAAATAGACTGGCAAACCAGACTGTTTTACAGTGGTCCTAGTGAAACAGCTCAAAATAGAAATAAAGGTATATTCTCAACCGATCTTGCATTTAGTAAAGACCTATTTAAAGATAAAGCCTCGTTAGCTTTTAGTGTTAGTGACTTGTTTAATATAAGGAAACGACGAAGCGAATCCTTTACTCCTACTTTTCAAGGGATTAGTGAATTTCAATGGAGAGAACGTACTTTTAACCTATCCTTTACATATAGGTTCAACCAGAAGAAAAAAAGAAATGGTGAGAGAGGTATGAATGGTGGAGACGATGATTCAGAATTCACACCTTAGATCAAGGAATTTTATAAATAAAAAAAGGAAGCTAAATAGCTTCCTTTTTTTGTCTTGATTTTTTGATTTAGTGCGAAGCCGTTTCTCTGGCTGCTTTTCTTTCTGCTTTTTTCTCCTTAAACCTTTCCATCAAAGCTCCTCCAATCCAGTAAGGAACCACAAAGGTTATTAAAAATATCATTAACCAGAACCCTATGGTTAGTATGGTTAAAAATGCTAAAAATCCTAAATATTGATCAAATTCAAACATGTGGTCATTGTTTAAGGTTGTGCAAATATAAAACAAAGCAAATTTTTATACAATAGCAATCCCAAGATTTATTAACTGCTTACTTTTATAGTGTTATTAGAATGCGATTGAATCCAATAATGACTTGCATCCTCCATTTTTGATAAAAAAAGAATGGTCTTTAATGGTTTGGAATTTTCGATTGCATATATTTTGACAAATCAATTCAGAATTAGTTATTTTTTTAAACTTTTTTAATATGTTCTTCGCAGGTTTATTTCCAAAAGCCGATTTTCCAGGATGTTCCTTAACCCAAGCTAATGAATTCATCCAAATAGCAGCACTTAATGCGCCACAACCATTTCCACTTAATCCCATACCGCCCGCAAATCCTGCTACCATCGCCATTTCCTTTTTAGTTCCTCCTATTTTCTTAACAACTTCTGAGGCACAATTCAGAGCCTGATCAGGTAAATCATTCTTATATTGTGATAAACCTGCATTACTGGATTTGATTGCTTCGGGATACCAATCTTCTGCTAATTTGAAGCAAGTACTGTTATCCATTCCCTGAAGCGTAACCTTGACCATAAATTTGGTAAGTCCGAAAAAGGAATCCATACTGCAACCTGTGATTTCTTTGCAATTGACTGTATTGGTATTTTCCATAAAGGATTCCATCATTTTTTGAGTTGACAATATTGCCAAAGCAGATGCCTTATTAACATCCCCGGTTCTGCGATAAGACTCTGCTCCTATGGCTAAAGCAGATCCCCAAAGCATTCCACACTGGTGTCCTTTTCTCATGATTCCGCCCGCCAATGGATCTGTTGCAACCTCTTCATCTACTAAACTATTTCCAAATTCTTTGTTCAATAGATATGCAAAAGTACGCGAGCAGGTACCTTTCTCTCTGAAGGTTTTCTTTGCTATATTATTTTTAGATTCAGACAAATTCATAATTATTTAATTTTTATCTAATTCCTTGTCTATTAATTCTGTAAGAACATCTATCTCCTTTAAAGCTTTAGTATAGGCAGTGTCCTTTGCAGCTGTAAAATACATGCTGGTAACAAACTGATTTTGCATCTCTACGCTATATAGCTTTTCTGGTTTAACCGGTTTCCATGTAGCATAATTAATAATTCCTCTCATCTCTTGAGCTAAAGGACCGTTGATCATTTCCCAATGGTTGTTCTCCAGTTTATTCGCAAATATGTAGGTCATCTCCAGCTTTTGTAATTTGCTTGAAATTTCTGAATTTTTAATTAATTTAATGTCACCACTGTTTACCAGGGTTTCGTAGATGTTTCCGGAACTGTGAAAATCGGAGTACCATGCCAATCGCATTGCGCACATGGCCAACGAATCTTGTAGCTCATAGTCTTTTCGAACTATGATATTATTGGCAAACTCGTAGATCTTGAAATGTTTGTTATTAAAGGCTTTTACTTCATTAAGTTCTGTTTTATCTTCAATAAGTTGCTGCTTGATATTTTGGTAAGATTTTATCTCACTTCTTTCCAGAATTCGTCCATTATTCCAATTGTTAATCTGCAGAGCAATTAAAATTCCAATAACTACTAACACAATCTCTCCTATGGCATATACCAAGTATCTTGTAAACTTGTTTTCTGATAATAATTGACGCCTTATCTGTCTAAAAAATCGTATCATAATACTATTTCATTGAAATAATGATCGACATTATCTAACCAATCCAAATTTCTGCCATAGTGCAAGCGATTTAATAATTGGATTTGTTTGTAAAAAGATTCATTCTTCTCCAACCCCAATCGTTGTCATATCTCCATTTCCCGGGAACGTTTATCTTTCGATTTATGTGTCATAATTGTTGATTTTATTTGAACCAAATAAGATACTAAACCATTAAAGCTCAACCAATGATTTTTATCATGAGCTCTTAACTACAGGATCAGCTTTTACTTTCTCCATACTTTTTAATCCGAATAGTGGTCGTAAAAAGCCTACTCTTCTAATTACCAGATCGTACAATGCCAAACTACCTAAAAAGGTGAATACTACCAGTAAGATGAATTTTAAGATTACAGCAATGTCTAAAGGTAGTATCACTAAACAACCTACATAGATAAATATCATATGAACTATGTAAATTGGATAGGCTCCCTGGCTTAAATAGGTTAACGTATTACTAGGCTTATTCAAAAACCTGTAAGCGATTCCAAACATAGCAAAGATCCAAAGTGGTGATTCAATTCCCATATAAAAATTTGGAGCTTTAAGTTCAAATACCAGCACTCTTACCAAATACATTGAAAAGGCTAAAGCAAGGAATAACCATTTCCATTTTAATACCATTGGCCAGAATGTTTCACCACTAAGCACAAAGA
>CBDUIO010000103.1:0-7909 GCA_965367355.1 uncultured Flavobacteriaceae bacterium | reverse complement strand
ATTTTAACTATCTCATTACAAGGATAAACATTGTTTAAAAGTTTTGGAATATCTTCATGATTAGGAATAATATTGGCTCCAATTTCGCTAGTTAATCCATGAATGTAAGCTTCTTCTAAACACTCCTTCAAAGGGACAAAATTTCTCATGGCAGGAATCCCTCCCATGATGGCGCACTCGCCAAAGGCGATGAGTATATCACATTTTTTTCTGAATTCTTTTAAGACTTCTATATTTTCTGAGTTTGCACAACCACCTTCGATCAATCCTACATCACAGCGTTTGCTGAATTTTTTAATATCTGTTAAGGGAGATTTGTTAAACTCAACAATTTCAAGTACATCTATAATTTCTGTATCTATATCCAGTAAAGACATATGACAACCAAAGCATCCTGCCAGTGATGTTGTAGCTACTATAAATTTATTATTGTCTTTTCGTTTTTTGAAAGTATCTCTTCTGGGAGTTTCTTTATCTTTACCTCCCAAGTCATATTTTCTATCTCCAAATGGCTGTTCATAGATCATGCCTTTTACTAAAATGGCACCAACAGGACAAATGTTCATGGCATGCATAGCTTCAGCATCTGTTAATTTTGCTTCTTCTTCGTAATCAATGTGAACACGTGTCTTAACACCTCTGTTTACAAAGGAAAAAACATCCTTACCGTCTTTTGTTTTAACTTCCTCGACACATCGTTTACAAAGGATACATCTGTTTGATTCCATTATCATTCGATCTGAATTGAAATCAACAACTTTGTTACTGTAAACATGAGGGAAACGAGAAACGGTAATTCCCATATCATAACCTAAATTTTGCATGTCACAATGTCCACTCTTTTCGCATGACGGACAGAAATGATTACCTTCTGCATACAGCATTTCTATAATGGCCTTTCTGGTATTAATAAGCTCAGGCGTATTAATTTCCACTTCCATTCCTTCATAAACTTTTGTAGTGCAACTAGTTGTTGTTTTACCATTTACAATAACAGTACAAATCCTGCAAGTTCCTAAAGGAGGATTCACTTCATGAAAATGACATAAAGTTGGAATGTATATTCCGTTCTCTTTGGCGGCATCTACCAAATTCTTGCCTTCATGAGCCTGGTATTTTTTGCCGTCAATAGTTATATTTATAAGATTATTCATAAGAGTTTTCTATTTCGTGGATTATACTATCATAATTCTCAACAGCTTTGTCTATATTAAAAGCCTGATTAATATCACTTTCAGCAAGCAGGCATTTCTGAAATTCTCCCGGGAATTTTAGCATGGCAGTAAGCAGGCAATTGGTAGAGGTTTTTCCAAGTCCACATCTACTGGATTGCTTAATTATTGTACTCCAGTCTTTAATTTCATCAAGGTCATCTTGATCTGCATGGCAAAGCATAATTTTATTAATTTTCTTATTTAATAAGAAGTTACCCGTTCTGCACGGAACACAAATACCACAGGATTCTGCAACAAAAAATTTGGTGATATTTTTTAGAATAGATAAAAGATCTCTTCTACTATTAAAAACCATAAATGAACCACCACTTCTTAAGCCAACGCCACTCATTTTTCGAGAGTATTCAATGGGGTCTTTAAATGAAAACTGAATGTGTTCTGCTAATAAATTCTCACCAGATATTTCTCTATCAAAATCAACTTCTGATAAAAATTCTCCCGCAAAACCGTTAAATAATATGTAGTGTGGGTCTTTAGCTTCGATCAGGTTTAAAAACTTTTTCAGTTTCATTCCCCATTCTATCTCATAAACTCCGGGTTTTTCACAATCTCCAGAAACGCTTAACAGTTTTGTTCCTGGAGTAGCCTTAGTACCAATTTGTAGATATTTGTCCAATCCCATTTCCATAATTCTTGGAACAGCACAAAGTGTTTCTACATTGTTTACAACGGTTGGTTTACCTAAATATCCTCGTTCAACAGGGAAGTATTCCTTGGTTGTTGGTTCTCCTCGTTTGCCTTCCATAGAAGCTATAAGTGCTGTTTCTTCTCCGCAGATATATGCGCCTGCGCCCATGTGGATTTTAATATCAAAATCGAAACCTTTAATACCTAAAATATTCTTTCCTAAAAGCCCTTTTTCGTAGAATTTTTTTATTTCATTTTCAAGTTTATCTTTTAAATAAAAGTATTCAGCTCGTAAATAGATATATCCTTCTTTAGCTCCCACTGCATAACCGGCCATAGCCATACCTTCAAGAAGTAAACCGGGGTATTTATTCATCAATACACGATCTTTAAATGTTCCGGGTTCACCTTCATCTGCATTACAAATGATGTATTTTTGATCAGATTCGTTTTCTTTGCAGAACTGCCATTTCATTCCGGTAGGGAAGAATGCACCTCCACGTCCGGAAAGTTTTGATTCTTTTACTAAATCAATCACATCATCTGGTTTAAAATCTTTGAGTTTTTTTAGTGCATTTCCTTGTTGGTAAGGCTTAAAGAATACAACTTTATTTCCCTTAGGTTTATATTGAATATTATCTTTTGGGTAATTGCTTAAGGATTCTACAGAATGACCTTGTCTTAATTTTGAAACTATCTTTTTGACCTTTGAAGGTGTAAGATTTGTAAAAGCATGAAAATTTATAAGAGCAGATGATTCCTGATCGCTCAAACCAAGACATGATGTTTTAAAAAAACCAAATAAGCCATCATTTGTAACATTACCTATTTTAATTCCCAGTTCTTCTTCAAACGCCTCTTTTACCTCTTGATAATCATGAAGTTTAGAAATAGTAGAACAATTTAGATAAATCGTATACTTACCTGCATCTTTTCTATGAAAAAAATGGTAGAATGAAATGACCCCTTCGAGCTCCATTCTTGAGATATTAAATTCTTTCGCGATTTTTGTCTTGTCATCATGACTGATAAACCTTCTCTTTTTCTGAATATCCCATAGAACATCCATCAAAGTGGATTTTTTTGCACTGGTTACTTTTGTCACCATAATAGAAGAAATATGATTTGTAACTAAAGTAACCTTGTAAAAGAAAATAAAAAATGACAACCATCATTTATTGATGATTTATTAGATTTTCATTTTAAGGTGTAATGAATGAGAAAATCGAATAATTTTGAATAAATAATTTGATGAATATTGATAACTTTAAGAAACTTCCAAACTTTTTACTAATAATTCTTTACCTTTTAAGATACCCTTTAGATAGCTTTTGCATTTAGGACAGGCATCATAAATGTTATCTAGGTTAAAAACCGTGCCACAGTCCGAACATTTTGCTTCTCCTTGGATTACTTTTATTTTCCTTTCAGCATTTTCCAGCACAGTATCCTTTACGGCGGATGGCCATACAAATTCCAAAGAATCAAACTCAATACCTGCTAAAGTACCTATTTCGAGTTCTATCAAATCTACTTTCCTGGCTTTGGCCTTAGCTGCTTCTTTTTCAGCTATATCTACAATACTTAAAGCTATTGATAATTCATGCATTTTGTTAAAATATTAAAAGATATTTATATAATCATTAAAAAAATTCCTTAAGCAACAATTGTTACACAATAACATGATATTTATCATATTTCTTCGTCCACTATTTTTCTATTTTTAGGCTTATCCTAAACACCGTTATTCAACCACTAATTTTAATCAATTCTTTTTAACAATGGCTAAAAATAGCAAAGTAAACGAAACTTATTATGAAAGCATAATAAAGCAAGGCTATAGTCGTAGAGATTTCATGAAATTTGCAACCTATATTGCTGCATATATGGGTTTAGAATCAACCATGGTAGGCCAGGTGGCCAAAGCTCTAGAGACTACACACAGGTTGCCGGTTATCTGGGAGCATTTCCAGGAATGCACCTGTTGCAGTGAATCATTTATTCGATCTGATCACCCCATTGTAGCAGATATCATACTTGATAAAATTTCATTGGATTATACTTTAACGTTGATGGCAGCATCAGGACATCAGGCGGAAGCAGCGAAACATGCCACCATGGAAAAATACAAAGGAGAATACATTCTTTGTGTAGAAGGTTCAGTGCCCATGGGAGATGATGGAAATTACTGCTGTATAGGAGGAAGATCTTCTAAAGATATACTTATTGAAGCGGCAGCAGGAGCCAAGGCAATTATTGCGTGGGGAAGCTGTGCCTCTAACGGTTGTGTTCAAGCAGCCTATCCAAATCCTACAGAGGCAACTCCAATCCATAAAATAATTAAGAACAAACCTATAATTAGAGTTCCAGGTTGTCCTCCAATTGGTGAGGTAATGGCGGGCGTTATAGTGCATCTTGTAACATTTGGCAGATTACCAGAATTGGATAGAATTGGAAGACCAAAAGCTTTTTACGCAAAACGTGTTCATGACAGTTGTTATAGAAGACCATATTATGATGCAGGACTGTTTGCCCAGACTTTTGATGATAAAAATGCTAAAGATGGGTACTGCTTATACAAATTAGGTTGTAAAGGACCTTCAACTTATAATTCATGTGGAACCATTAAATGGAATAATGGAGTGAGTTATCCAATTCAGTCAGGTCATGGTTGTATTGGATGTAGTGAAGCTAATTTCTGGGACAATGGACCTTTTTATAAGCGAATGACAAAAGTACCTGGACTTCAGGAAGAAGGACTTGCCGACGATATTGGTAAAGTAGGAGCTGGAGTATTGGCAGGAGGTTTAGCCGTACATGCCATAGCTGCAAATATTTCCAAAAGAAAGGAACTAGTAAGCAGAATTAATCGTGGCAAGGAAAATGAAAAAAATATTGACTCTTAAATTATAAAATCATGGCAGAAAGAATAGTAGTTGACCCTGTCACCAGAATTGAGGGTCATTTAAGAATAGAAGCAGAAATTAAAGACGGGAAAATAGTAGATGCTTACAGTTCCAGTACAATGGTTAGAGGTATTGAAAACATTGTCAAAGGTCGTGATCCTAGGGATGTTTGGGCTTTTGTACAGCGGACATGTGGTGTATGTACAACTGTACATGCATTGACTTCGGTCAGAGCCGTTGAGGATGCATTAGAAATAGCCATACCACCTAATGCTGAAATGGTAAGAAATATTATGGAAGGTGCATTATATATGCATGATCATACCATACATTTTTATCATTTACACGCACTAGACTGGGTGGATGTTGTCAATGCATTAAGTGCAGATCCGATAAAAACATCTGAATTGGCCCAAAGCCTTTCAAACTGGCCAAAAAGCTCACCGGGATATTTTTCCGATATTAAAAAAAGACTTACAAAATTTGTAGAAAGTGGTCAATTAGGAATCTTTGCAAACGGATATTGGGGACACCCTCAAATGAAGTTACCCGCTGAAGTAAACCTAATGGCAGTAGCTCATTATTTAGAAGCTTTAGAGTGGCAAAAAGAAATTGTAAAAGTTCATACCATTTTTGGAGGTAAAAATCCGCATCCTAATTATTTAGTAGGTGGAATGGCTTGCGCAATCAATACAGAAAACCCCGGAGGGATCAATGCAGAACGTTTGGCAATGGTCAAATCTCTTCTTGATGAAGGAAAAAGATTCATTGAACAAGTCTACATTCCAGATCTGTTGGCTGTAGCATCCTTCTACAAAGATTGGGGAGGCATAGGAAAAGGATTTGGAAATTATATGTCCTACGGTGATTTTCCGGTTAATGGTTATGCAGATCAATCCAGTTTCAAATTCCCACAGGGCGTTATTTTGAATAGAGATCTGTCCAAAGTTCTTGATGTAAATCACAGAAGTACCGATGAAATTGAAGAATTTGTCAATAATTCCTGGTATGATAATTATGCTGAAGGAAAAGAAACAGGAAGACATCCATGGGATGGTGAAACTAACATTAAGTATTCAGGGCCTAAACCACCTTATGAGCACTTAAATGTAGAAGAAAAATACAGTTTCATTAAAACACCGAGATGGAAAGGCATGCCTATGGAAGTTGGACCATTAGCCAGACTGTTAGTTGGTTATGGTAGAGGTAACAAGGAAATCCAGGAAGCTGTAAATGCCGCTTTGGCTCACTTAAATGTTCCGGTTGATGCATTATTCTCCACCTTAGGAAGAACAGCAGCCAGAGGTATTGAAACTCAATTAGTTGCCAATTGGACCATGGAGTTTTATGATACGCTCATCAATAACATTAAAAATGGTGATGAAAGAATGGCTAATACAGAGAACTGGGAACCATCCAGTTGGCCTGCGGAAGCCAAAGGAGTTGGATTTATGGAAGCTCCAAGAGGTGCCTTAGCCCATTGGATTAAAATAAAAGATGGTAAAACTGAAAATTATCAGCAAGTTGTTCCAACTACGTGGAATGCCTCACCAAGAGATCCAAAAGGACAACTTTCTGCATATGAATCAGCTTTAATAGGAACACCTGTTGCAGATCCGGAATTACCTTTAGAAATCATAAGGACCATACATTCTTTCGATCCTTGTTTGGCATGTGCCGTTCATTTATATGATGAACATGGCAATCACATTTCTAAAGTTCAACATATGGGAAGTTGTGAAATTTAATTAATTAAAAGATCATGAGTAAAATAAGAAATTTTAAACGTGTTTACGTCTGGGAATTACCTGTCAGGATCTTTCATTGGTTAAATGTTCTAGCTTTATTTGTATTGGTTTTAACAGGATTTTTAATAGCAAATCCACCGGCTTTATTGTCAAGTGCTGAAGCAACAAATTTGCATTCCTTTGGAATCATTAGGTTTTTACACTTTACGGCAGCTTATATATTCCTTTTCGTGATGATATTAAGAGTATATTGGGCCTTTGTTGGTAACCGATTTGCAAGCTGGAGAGCATTTTGGCCATTTACCAAAAAGAATTGGAATAATTTCTGGCATGTCATGAAAATTGATGTGATGCTGATGAATGAAAAAGAGGAAGATGTAACTAAAATAAGTATAGGCCATAATAGTGTTGCCACCTTGTCATATCTGGTCATGTTTGTTTTGGCTATTGTGCAGGTATTAACCGGATTTGGATTATATTCTGATATGTCTACCTGGTGGTTACCCAAAATGTTTACCTGGGTAGTACCTTTCTTTGGTGGTGATTTCTTGGTTAGAAGCATTCATCACACATCGATGTGGCTATTTATTTTCTTTGCGATGGTCCATGTCTATCTGGTTTTTTATCATGATTGGCTTGAAGGTCGGGGAGAGGTATCTTCTATTTTTGGCGGTTATAAGTTTGTTAGTGACGAGCGTCTCAAGCATGCCAAAGATGAAGTAGAGGTAAGTGAAAAAAAAGAAAGTCTGGTCCCTACAAAAGAATAATAGTTAAAATTTAATCAACGCAAATTCATTCAAACTGAATGAATTTGCGTTTAACATAAATTATGAAGCATCTAGAAAGCAAAGAAATTGCAATTAGTAGCGATGCCTTTTTTTTTGAAAAGGACAAATCCAGCAGTATTCTTATTATGGGTGTTGGAAATTATTTAATGGGAGACGAAGGAATTGGAGTTCATCTTATCCAGGAATTATCAAAAAAAAATCTGCCTGAATATATTGATGTTTTAGATGGAGGAACGGGTGGATTCTTATTGTTAAGCTGTTTTGAAGTCTATCCAACAATTATTTTTGTAGATGCTACAATGGATGGAAAACCTGCCGGAACTATTTCATTAATTCGTCCAAAATTTGCTTCCGATTTTCCTTCAGCGCTAAGTGTGCATGATGTTGGGCTCAAAGATATGATTGAAGCGGTTTACCTTATGGAAGAGGTGCCGGATATTCATTTATTTACGGTGTCGATTGAAGAGATCAATCCAATGACAATTGAATTGAATCAAAAAGTGCGAGAATCTATTCCGGTACTTATTGATAAGATATTAGAACAGGCGGAAAAACTTCATTTAAAATTATCGTAATTTTATAGTTTGTTCGAAACTATAAAAATT
>CBDUIO010000102.1:0-7967 GCA_965367355.1 uncultured Flavobacteriaceae bacterium | reverse complement strand
GGTCTAACAATACTGAGAATGCCCAGCCTTTATCGTTTAGACCAGAGTCATAAGAAGCTGTTGTCTTAAAATAACTATCATTACCTCCTAATACTCTAACAAATCCTCCTTCTCTTCTATCGGTAGTCTTTGATATAATGTTAACAGTTCCACCAACTGAAGAAATAGCAAGCTTTGAAGCACCAAGACCTCTTTGAACCTGAACTGCATTAGCAACGTCAGACATACCAGACCAGTTAGACCAGTACATTCTACCGTCTTCCATACCATTTATTGGCTGTCCGTTTAACATGAATGCCGTATTTGTCTGGTCGAACCCTCTTAAGAAAATCTGGCTGTCGCCAAATCCACCACCCTGGTCAGAAACATAAACAGATGGTGTGTTTTTAAATGATTCACCAAACTCCATATTACCTGCAGTTTTTAGTTGGATATCAATACCTTGAATGGTAGATACTGCAACTGGTGTTTCTCTTCCTTCAGCTAAATCGATAATTCCTGTACCAATAACAACAACCTCTTGTAAGGTGTTATCGGTAGCTAGACTAATTGTGCCCAGATTTTTATCACCTGAAAACGGAATAGTCTGTTTTAAGTAACCTACGTAAGAAATAACGATCTGTCCGGAAGCTGAACGAGTTTTCAATGTGAAATTACCATCAAAATCTGTTGTTGTACCGTTTGTTGTGCCTTTTTCAATAATATTTGCACCTGGCAAGGGAGAATTTAAACCAGAATCCAAAACAGTTCCTGTTACTGTACTTTGAGAAAAGGCCAATGCAGTAAATAACATTACTAACACTGTCAATAAATGAGTAATTTTTTTCATTTTAAAATGGATTAATTAATATTTAATTCTGCGCAAAAATCCGTATTTATTAACTGGTAAACATTAACAAAAGGTTAAGAATTTCTACGCGTCAAATATACAAAATGTTAATTTTATTAACATGATATAAATCATATTAATTAAGCTCTAAACAGTAGGATGCTATTCAGTTGTTTTGTAGTGAGATAGCAGGTTTGCGGTGGAAGAATCGTGGTTTTGAGATGACTTACCGTTGATTTCATCAAGAATGGTGGAAGCTAGTTTTTTTCCAAGTTCCACTCCAAATTGATCATAACTGAAGATATTCCAAATGATGCCTTGTACAAATATCTTATGTTCATACATGGCTATTAGCTTTCCTAGACTTTCAGGAGTCAGTTTATTTATGAAAATACTATTTGTTGGTTTATTGCCTTCGAAAATCTTAAATGGCAGTAAGATATCTTTTTCTGATTGGGATAAATTTGAAGAATTCAGTTCTGTCTTAACCTCTTCTTTTGTTTTTCCATTTAAAAGCGCTTCAGTTTGTGCCAGATAATTTGAAATTAATTTATCCTGATGATCCTTATTTCCATGCAAACTTTGTACAAAACCTATAAAATCTGCCGGAATTAATTTTGTTCCTTGATGTATGAGCTGAAAGAATGCATGCTGTGCATTGGTTCCGGGTTCACCCCAAATGATCGTTCCTGTTTGATAAGATATCGGCTTGCCATTTCTGTCAACACTTTTACCATTACTTTCCATAATACCTTGTTGCAAATAGGTTGCAAACTGGTTCAAATATTGTGAATATGGTATGATCGCTTCGCTTTCGGCAAGAAAGAAGTTGTTATACCAAACACTAATGAGGGCTAATGTGACAGGAATATTTGAGTCGAATTCTTCATTCTTAAAATGCCTGTCCATCTTATGAGCTCCTTCCAAAAGCGCTTCAAAATTGTTGTATCCTACGGCTAAACTTATGGTTAACCCAACGGCACTCCAAAGTGAAAATCGGCCGCCAACCCAATCCCACATAGGAAAGATATTCTCTTCGTCAATTCCGAATTCCTTCACTTTGAGAATATTTGTAGATACAGCCACAAAATGTTTGGCAATGGCTTCCTCATTAGCAGATTTTAAGAACCAACTTCTAATTGTATTGGCATTTGATAGGGTTTCCTGTGTAGTAAATGTTTTGGACACTATGACAAACAGGGTAGTTTCAGGATTCAATGTTTTGATAACCTCATTAACATGGTCACCATCAACATTGCTTACAAAATGAATATTTAAATGATTTTTATAATATTGAAGGGAGTCAACAACCATAGCCGGTCCAAGATCAGATCCGCCTATACCAATATTGACAATGTCTGTAAAGTTTTTATTGGTAAATCCTTTAAGTTGACCATTGGCAATTAAATTTGTAAAACTTTCTATTTTTTGTTTTACTTCATTGACTTCCGGGATCACGTTAACACCGTCAACAAGGACTTTTTCTGTTTTTGGTGCTCTTAAGGCAGTATGCAGAACTGCTCTGTTCTCTGTTTGATTGATAATATCACCGGCAAAGTATTTATTAATTGCATCCTTTAATTCAACCTCGTTTGCAAGATCGATCAGCAATTTTAATGTTTCATCAGTGATTCTGTTCTTTGAGAAGTCTACATAAAAATCATCCCATTTTATAGTAAATTTACGCGCTCTTCCAGGATCTTTTTTAAAAAGATCCTTCATTTCAAGTCCTTTTGCTTTTTTAAAATGTTCAGTTAATTTTTTCCAGGATTTGGTTTTGGTTGGGTTAATGCTTTTTAAAGACATGTTTTATAAATTGGTTTCCTCAAAGGAAATGTTGTCAATTTCTTCTTTTAGATCTTTTATAAACGCAAAATAGATAGGCTTCATCTTTTCGTCCATAGGTTTTGCTTCAGGTAATTTCTGCTTATATGGGTCAACCTGAACACCATTTTTCCAAAACCTGTAACAAACATGTGGGCCCGAAGCCAGGCCAGTGCTGCCTACATAACCTATGACTTCACCTTGTTTTACAAAATCTCCAACTTTAGCTTTTCTTTTACTCATATGTAAATACTGAGTTGAGTAGGTATTGTTATGTTTAATTTTCACATAATTGCCATTACCTCCCGAGTATCCTGATTTTATAACTGTTCCGTTAGCAGTGCTTATAATGGGAGTACCTCTTTGTGCTGCATAGTCTGTCCCTTTGTGAGCTTTCCAACGTTTTTGTACAGGATGGAACCTATTTCTTGAAAAACGAGAGGATATCCTTGTGCTAAATTTTAACGGGGCTTTTAAAAATGCTTTTCTAAGCGTTTTTCCTTCATCATCAAAGTAATCCGGAATTCCATTAATGGTATCTGCCACGAATTGAAAAGCATAAAACGGTCTGTTATTGTGCTCGAAATATGCCGATTTGATCTGATCGATACCAACGTAGGTGGTATCGTCAATGTATTTTTCAGTATAGACTATTTTAAATCGGTCTCCTTTTTGAAGTTTGAAAAAGTCGATGGTCCATGCATATATTGAAGACAGGTCATTTACTATATTATAACTCAGTCCCTGTTCTTCAATAGTTTCTGATAATGAACTGTTTATTACTCCGGTAGCTGTGTTTTCAATTATTGTAACCGGTTTGCTCTTTCTTCGAGCAACTATGGTATCTCTAAAATCCACAACAACATAGTCAATACTATTGGGTTGATAAATGAATACCTGTGGTTTTTTAAGAGAGTCAATAGATCTTAAAATCGTGTATTGTTTGTTAATGTCCAGTTTTCTGGCATCAAAACTATCTTTAACCGCCGCCGTGATATTGGCGATCTCACCATAACTCAAATTGTTATTGAATAGTAATTGCCCAAAGCTGTCACCATTTCTAATTGTATCCTGAACAACATCAAAATCGTTGAAATTAAAACCAAATTCAACTCTTGGAATTTCGATGGGTTCAATAAAATTGGTTACCGGAATTTCAAGTGGAGTGACGTCTTTTTTACAGGTTGTAAAACTTATTATTATGGTAAATAGTGCTATTAATTTTTTCAATTTATTAGATTAAAGTATTATAGATTTTCTCCCCAATTTTCTAACTCTTCTTTAGTCCAAACATCAGGGAAAAATATTCTGCGTTGGTATTTAGGATGCATATATTTTACCCATTCGCTTCCACCTGTTGCTTCAGCTGTTTCGCCATTTATATTTAGATAATGATTTGCGGCATTGTAATGAGCCATAACCCATTGAATGTTTACAGTATGATCATAGTGCCTCATCGCACCTATCAAATCCTTATCTGTTTTAACTTCCTGTGGTAGTTCTTTAAATCTGGACCACAGATTTCTGGTATTGTAATATTTTGTAAAACTAATAAATTCTTCTTTATATTTTGTTTCAAAAGCTTTTAATAAATATGATTTTTTGCCAGTTTTATAATCTTTCCCTGCAGCCTGCCAATACAGGTGTTCAAGAGCATGTTCATAAGGCGTTTCCCTATCTATAGTGGCTCTGAATTTTTTATCTATCAAATTGATAAGCTCTGTTGAGGCAAATTCAATTTTTCTGTATTGGGCGCTTTGAAATCCACTTCCGGGAGTTAATGTGGTTCGAAATTTCATGTACTGTTCTACTTCCATACCATCCCTCATAATGTTGAATGATGAAGTAAGCATGTCAAAATAACGACTTATGCGTCTTAATTTAGCTGAAAAGAATTCAGCTGTTAAATGTTCTTCTTTAGCCACCTGGTCTATTTCCCAAAGCACCATTTTAAATATCAATTCATTGATCTGATGGTACATAATGAATACCATTTCATCTGGAAGAGTCGTACGCTGAATTTGAAGATTTAAGAGTGCATCGGTGTGTATATAATCCCAATAATTAATAGGATTGCTGTGCAGTAATCCTTCAAGATGAGTTTCCAGATCCTGATCAATGCTGTCGTATTTTTCTTTTAATTGTTTGGTTAGTTTCTCAAGACTCATTAATTATCAATATAAATTTCAAAAGGATATTTTAACCCTTTAAAAGCTTCCAGATCTGCGCGCAACGATCCTACAGCCAGGTCTGCCTTTATGCGCAAAGGTATTTTATTTTTATCATTTGAAACCCAAAGCGTTAAACTTTCTTCTTCCTTAAAAACCCTTCCGGCCATTACATATGGTCTGAATTTTAAGGCATTCACTTTTCCAAATTGCGTAGTTATAAATTCTTTGCCTAAATATTTTAATTTAAAACCATAGTTCTCCTCATCGAAAAACATGTTTACCGAAGCTTCATCACCTATATTTAAATTCTCCACATCAATGCTATTGCGCAAATAATAATAGGTTGATACCATATCCTGAATATTCTCTTTTGTAGTAAAAACCTTTTTTGTGTTTCTCTTTTTATTATGTACAATGGCTTTGTTCTTAGTGTGGTCAAATTCAATTTCTATATCCTTTGTATGTCCACCTTCATCTATATTCCTGATAAATTTATATGGAGCTCCGGTCTCCTTATCAAAATAACTTTCATAAATGTCTCTAACTTTAAAAAACCATTTTATAGCTCCTGTAGTCCAGCCTTTGCCTTGCACGTGATAGACGTCTCGGCCATTATATTTATAGTCTCTGATTGAAAGAGTGGCATTTCCCGCTTTTAAGAATCCACTGTAGCTCATTCTGAATTTAAACCATTCACCCGCTTGAAAGGAAGATTCTCGTTCAGGAAGTGAACCTTGGAATAAAAGTATTGCCGTTATTGTAAGTAGTGTTTTGTTCATTTGTAAATTCAATCATTAATAACTTTTTAAATCACTTTTTATTATAAATTGCAATTACTATTCCAAAAGTTAGAAATTAAAAACTCCATCAAATATAATGGAGTTTTTAAAATGTTATAATTAAGAACTTGTTAAAGTGTGCCTCTTAATTGCTGTTCTCTTTCAATGGACTCAAACAGGGCTTTAAAATTTCCTGCTCCAAATCCTCTGGCACCCATTCGTTGAATAATTTCAAAGAACAGTGTTGGTCTGTCCTCAACAGGTTTTGTGAAGATCTGCAATAAGTACCCTTCTTCGTCTGCATCTACTAGTATGGACAGTTTTTGAAGTTCTTTGATATCTTCTTTTAGCATGTGTTTATGTTCTCCCAATCGTTTTGGGATTTCATCATAATAGGCTTGTGGAGGTGGAGGTAAAAACTCCACGCCTCTTGCTTTTAATTCACGGATGGTATCAATAATATTATCTGTTGCCACGGCTATATGTTGTACTCCGGAGCCTTCGTAAAAATCTAAATATTCTTCTATTTGTGATTTTTTCTTTCCCTTGGCAGGTTCATTAATTGGGAATTTAATTCTTCCATTGCCATTGCTCATTACTTTACTCATAAGCGCTGAGTATTCCGTATGAATCTGTTTGTCGTCAAAGGAAAGGAAATTTTCAAAACCCATGACATCTTCGTACCACTTTACCCATTGGTTCATTTCACCCCATCCTACATTGCCAACCATATGATCTATATATTTCAATCCAACGGCTGACGGGTTATAATCTGATTTCCATTCCTTATAGCCGGGTAAAAATGTTCCTTTATAGTTTTTTCGTTCTACAAAGATGTGAACCGTATCACCGTACGTATGAATTCCAGATCGCACGACTTCACCAAACTCGTCTTTTTCAACGGTTGGTTTCATAAATGGTTTAGCTCCTCTCTTGGTGGTTTCTTCAAAAGCTTTTTTTGAATCCTCTACCCAAAGTGCGATGACTTTTATACCATCACCATGTTTTTTAAGATGATCATTGATTGGGGAACCACTGTTTAATGGCGTTGTAAGTACGAGTCGTATCTTGTCTTGTTTTAAAACATAACTGGCCCGATCTTTAACGCCTGTTTCCAAACCGGCATAAGCTAATGACTGAAAACCAAAGGCCGTTTTGTAAAAATGTGCCGATTGTTTTGCATTTCCAACATAAAATTCGACGTAATCTGTCCCTAATAGCGGGAGGAAATCTTTCGCTCCTTTAAATATTTTTTCTAAACCGTAATTAACTGACTTTATATCTTTACTCATTGTGACTTGATTTTTATTCTAACCAGGATTTGTAATAATCGTTATCTGCTATTTTTAAAGCCTCTTCTGTAACCTGTAAAGGTTTGAATGTATCTACCATGACGGCCAATTCTTCTGTTTCCTTTTTCCCAATACTCCTTTCTGTCGCACCTGGATGAGGTCCATGAGGGATTCCTGCCGGATGCAGTGAAATATGTCCGGCCTCGACATCATTCCTACTCATAAAATCACCATCTACATAATACAGCACTTCATCGCTGTCAATATTACTGTGGTTATATGGCGCAGGAATAGAATCCGGATGGTAGTCATACAATCTTGGAACAAAACTGCAAACTACAAAAGCATCTGTTTCAAAGGTCTGATGTACTGGTGGTGGCTGATGAATGCGTCCGGTAATAGGTTCAAAGTCGTGAATGGAAAATGCATAAGGATAATTGTAACCATCGTATCCCACAACATCAAATGGATGTGATGCATAGATCATGTCAAAAATTTCATTTTTCTTTTTAACCTTTATCAGGAATTCTCCTTTTTTGTTGTAGGTTTCCAGTTCTTCAGGTCTCCTGAGGTCTCGTTCGCAAAACGGAGAATGCTCCAGTAATTGCCCAAACCAGTTTCGGTATCGTTTTGGCGTGTAAATAGGTCTGTAGGACTCAACAATGAACAATCTGTTGTCTGAGGTGTCAAAATTAATTTGATAGATTATGCCTCTGGGAATAATCAGGTAATCACCATATTTAAAATCCAGATTTCCAAACATGGTCCTTAGTTTTCCACTTCCTTTATGCACAAAGATCAACTCATCTGCATCGGTATTTTTATAAAAATAATCTTTAACTGAATCCTTAGGAGCTGCCAAAATAATATTGCAATCAGAATTTGTAAGAATTACTTTTCTGCTTAACAGATAATCTGATGCTGGCTTTACCTGAAACCCTTTGAATCTGTAAGATTGCATATTGTTCGCCTTTGCAATTTTAGGAGCAACACTATATTGTTTTTTGATCTCCTTTACCTGCGTTGGGCGTTGTTCATGATAACTGTTGGTTGACATGCCATCAAATCCTAT
>CBDUIO010000101.1:0-7968 GCA_965367355.1 uncultured Flavobacteriaceae bacterium | reverse complement strand
GTGCCAGCTTATTATTTAAATGGTCATATAGTTTGGGGAGCTACTGCAATGATGCTAAGTGAGGTTAAAGACTTAATAAAAATTGCCCTTTACTAATTCCATTTTTTTACATTTGTATTTCACCTTATAACCTAAACTATAAATGGGATTATTCAAAAGAAATCCTTTTGGACACATTCTTTTTCTCAAAAAATGGCTAATCAGAATAATGGGTTTATTAACTCATCAACGGTTTAGAGGATTCAATGAACTTAATATTGAAGGATCTGAAATTATAAAGGAATTACCTGAAACCAATGTTCTGTTTATTTCTAATCATCAAACATATTTTGCTGATGTAGTAGCAATGTTTCATGTTTTTAATGCCAGTTTAAGCGGAAGAATTGACAGTATTAAGAATGTCGGCTATTTATGGAATCCTAAACTCAACATTTACTATGTAGCAGCTAAAGAAACTATGAGGTCCGGTCTATTGCCAAAAATAATGGCCTATGCCGGTTCCATTAGCATTGACAGGACCTGGAGAGCAGCAGGGAAAGAGGTTAACAGGCAAGTTAAGTTTAGCGATATATCAAACATTGGCAAGGCTTTAAACGATGGATGGGTAATCACCTTTCCACAAGGTACTACGACACCTTTTAAACCAATTAGAAAGGGTACAGCTCATATTATTAAAAAATATAAACCCATTGTTGTTCCTATAGTAATTGATGGGTTTAGACGCTCATTTGATAAAAAAGGATTGCGAGTAAAAAAGAAGAATATTTTACAGTCAATGGAAATTAAGGAACCTTTACAAATTGATTATGAGAATGAGTCCATTGAACAAATTGTAGAAAAAATTGAATATGCCATTGAGCAACACCCATCTTTTTTAAAAGTTATATCTCAAGAAGATTTATTGGCTTTGGAAGAGCTTAACAAGGAGCGCGCC
Source organism: uncultured Flavobacteriaceae bacterium (assembly GCA_965367355.1). Taxonomy (GTDB): domain Bacteria; phylum Bacteroidota; class Bacteroidia; order Flavobacteriales; family Flavobacteriaceae; genus Site-B1. Next base: position 7,034 of record CBDUIO010000101.1, on the reverse strand, counting down.
TGGAAGAAAGCAAGACAAAAAAAGAAAGGTTAAATCTCCATTTTTTTTAGTTCCTTATAGTTCCTGTTAAGTCGTTTCAATAATAAGCCATAGATCAAATAATAAAATAATAACAGTAAAACTATAAATATGGCCAGTACTACAAATACTGCAAAGATAATGGTTGCATATACCTTAAAAACATCTCCATTTGCTGCTGCTTCATTTAACTTGCCTACTAATTCTTGATTTTTATCAAATTCAACAAACATGACTATTACGGTTGCAATAACCAGATAGATCAAGTTAAATGCGACGTAATACTTAACAGTCCTTCTTGTTCTTAAAATGTTTTCCATCAAATTTTTTGCAGTATCTGCCGCAGAGATCTTTTTATAATTTTTGAAAAACAAATAAAAGAAGTAAGCCAAAATTATATATCCTATAATGCTTACCGGAATTAAAATATAGTTGACATCGTAAGCCTCAAACCTTTTCATACTTTCGGTATCCTTTAACCCAAAAGAGATCAAAGTCCATAAAGCAAACTCCAATAAACTGATGATAAAGATCCACTTCACAATTGAAGAAGATCGTTTCAATATCATTTTATAGATTTCATTATAGGATAGTTTTGGATATTTACTATCCTCTTTCTGCCAGTCTTTTTTTAATAATTCTAATTCATCCATAATATTACGGATTTAAAATAGTTCTTAGCTTTGTCTTTATCCTGTTCATTTTAACCCTTGCATTGACTTCACTAATCCCCAAAGTTTCACTAATCTCCTTATAGTTTTTATCCTCCAAATACAAAAAAACGAGCGCTTTTTCAATATCATTTAATTGATGCACTGCTTTGTATAGCAGTTTGAGTTGCTGTTCTTCTGTATCATCATATGTTTCAGCCTTAATTTTAAATTCAAAAGCATCAAAATCTTCCGTGTTCAAAGATCTTTTGCTTTTTCTATAAAGCGTTATTGCTGTATTTAAGGCAACTCTGTACATCCACGTGCTAAATTTAGAATCGCCTCTAAATTTAGGATAGGCTTTCCATAATTGAATAGTGATTTCCTGAAACAGATCATTGTGAGAATCGTAATTATTGGTATAAAGTCGGCAAACTTTATGAACAATATTCTGATGCTTTTCAAGAAGCTCTACAAAATTATGTTGAATCTCTTTATTCAATTGGATGGTTTAATCATTGTATTAGTAGGTTACTTTATAATTCTGTTACAAAATAGCCTAAATTATTATTTAAACTCAATTCGTCTGTTATAATTTACAATTGGGTCAGGAAATCTTTTGGAATTCTGCTTTCTTACTCAAATTTGAACAGTAAATCATTACGAAGGTTCAATTTAACAATTATATGAAAGCGAATTTGTTATTCTTTATTCTTTTAGTTTCAACTAATTTAAATGCTCAGAGCATTATAAATGGCAGGGTAACAGATGCAAAAGGTAATCCGATAGAAGGAGCAAATGTGTATTTAAAAGGGACCTATGACGGCAGTACAACAGATGCCTCAGGGAAATTTGAATTTAAGTCTGATGAATCTGGTGAACATTCCTTAATAGTTTCGTACTTATCTTTTGAAACGTATTCATATTCCGGTGATATAAACGTTATGAATAACTTATCGATTCAATTAAGAGAGGATGTAAATACTCTGGATGCAGTTGTTTTATCTGCCGGAACTTTTGAAGCTGGTGATAACAGCAAAATATCCGTTCTTAAACCATTGGATGTTGTAACTACGGCTAGTGCAGTCGGGGATTTTGTAGGTGCACTTCAAACACTTCCGGGAACTACAACAGTAGCAGAAGACGGACGGTTGTTTGTTAGAGGTGGTGATGCAGAAGAAACTCAAATTTTCATCGATGGCATCAGAGTATTTACACCATATTCTCCAACAACAAATAATACACCAACACGAGGGAGATATTCCCCGTTTCTTTTTGATGGTATAACATTTTCTACGGGAGGCTATTCTGCAGAGTATGGGCAGGCTCTTTCAAGTGTTTTATTATTAAATACAATTGATGAACCAGACCAAAACAATACAGATATTGGGATAATGTCTGTAGGTGGCACTCTTGGAAAAACCAGAAAATGGGAGAACAGTTCCTTAAGTGTCAATGGCTCTTACTTTAATTTATCACCTTACATTGCCTTGTTTCCTGACAGGAATGATTGGAAAAAACCTTTTGAGAGTCTCGCGGGAGAATCAGTTTTTAGACAGAAATTTGATTTAGGTTTGTTAAAATTGTATGCTGCCTTTGACCGAACTAATTTCGAATTAATCCAGGAAGACATAAATTATCAAGAAGGAATTCCATTCCAATTAAAGAATAATAATTTTTATTTGAATAGTTCATATTCGGGAATTCTAACCAAAGGTTGGTCTATATTGAGCGGCCTAAGTTACACAGGAGCAAAAACAAATATTAATGTTTTGGATCAAGAGATTGATGATACGGAAAATGCTATTCATGCAAAAATAAAATTTAAAAAAAGGTATAGCAGCCGATTTAAAATGAGTTTTGGATTGGAACATTTTAATTCAAAATTTAATGAGAAATTTTCAGATGAACTTCAATCAAATATAAATTTAGGATTCAATAACAGCATTACAGCAGGGTTTGGCGAGTCAGATATTTTCTTTTCAAAAGATCTGGCAATGAAATTCGGAATTCGGGCAGAATTTAGTCAGTTACTCAAAGAATTTACGATATCTCCAAGGACATCTCTTGCGTTAAAAACGTCTAACAAAAGTCAGATTTCGTTGGCTTACGGACAATTTTATCAAAATCCATCAAATATAATATTGAAATTCAACCAGGAATTAGATTCTCAAAGAGCGTCTCATTATATATTGAATTATCAGTATAACAATGATGGAAAGATATTGAGAATTGAAAGTTATATTAAAGATTATGATTCTCTAGTACTTTATGATTCTAATGAAGAGATGATAAATAATGCATCCAATCAAGGATTTGGATACGCCAAAGGAATTGATCTTTTCTGGAGAGATAGTAAAACGATTAAGAATCTGGACTACTGGATAAGTTATTCGTTTTTAGATTCTAAAAGGAAGTATAAAGCTTATCCTATAGAAGCACAACCAAATTTCGTAAATAAACATAATTTGTCTATTGTTGGCAAGTATTGGATAGATGACTGGAAAAGCCAGATAGGGTTTAGTTATGGATATGCATCTGGAAGAACATATACTAATCCTAATTTAGAAGGATTTTTAAATTCAAAAACAAGGTCTTTCAATAGTATCAGTTTAAATTGGGCCTACTTAATTAGTCAGCAAAAGATTCTCTATTTTTCTATAAATAATGCTTTTGGTTTTAAGAATATTAATGGATACCAATATGCGAATACGCCGGATGTGGATGGAAATTTCTCCAGAAGAGCTCTTCGGCCGGCAGCTGATCAATTCTTTTTTGTTGGGTTTTTCTGGACGATAAGTGATTCCGGGACCAATAATCAGCTTAAGAAGCTATAAACTGCTAAAGAACAACTGTTTACTCTAAAATTCAAAACAGCAGAACTGATATTTATCATAGTTTATAAATCCTTATTTGATTAAATTAACCATACTAAATAGTATTATTATGAAAGCAAAAAAGAATCCAAAGGTCGATTTAAGGCGTAATATAAGTCTTTTCTTTGCTGTAGGCTTAAACTTAATGCTATTCTTAACCTGGGCCGCATTAAACATGAAATCCTATGATAAGGAAGAAGTTGCCATTAATATTATAGATGTTGAATCTTTAATAGAAGAAGATATACCAATAGTTAACATTAATACACCTCCACCACCTCCACCACCGCAAGTTGCATCGGAAGTTATAACTATTGTAGAAGATGTTTCCGATATTGAGGAAACAGTCATTAAGAGTACTGAGATCAATATGGATGATGTTATTGAAGAGCCTATTGTTGCTGTTGAAGAAGTAGAGGTTGAAAAAGTGGAGGAAGATATTTCTGTTCCTTTTGCTGTTGTTGAAAAAGTTCCTATCTATCCCGGATGTACCGGTACAACAAATGCTGAATTAAAAGCCTGTTTCGAGAAAAAAGTAATTGAACATGTAACAAAAAACTTTAAATTCCCTGAAATAGCAATGGAACTTGGCATAAATGGTAAAGTCTTTGTCCTTTTTTCTATTGATCAGCAAGGTAATGTTTCCGGAATTAAAACCAGAGGCCCGGATAAGATACTTGAAGAAGAGGCTGCACGCATTATTGGTCTGTTACCAAGAATGACTCCAGCTCAACAACGAGGTAAAGCTGTAAGAGTTCCTTATAGTATTCCAATTCATTTTAAGTTACTCGAAAATTAAACTTGTTATAACCCATAAAATCAGCCTCTGCAATTTTGCAGAGGCTGATTTTATTTACAACCATATTTTTACAGGTCATCCTTAAGTTTTTACAATTGAGTAATTCGCTTTTTAAAAATGATAAGGAAGTGGAGATATTTGTGTCATAATTAAAACACATCATTATGAATAAATTAATCATCATTTTAGTATTATCAGTTACTCACCTGGTAATTTCTCAAACAAGCTACGATAAAGGCATGCAAAAGGCCTTTTCGTTATGGGAATCCAATCCGCATGAAGCCGCTAATTTATTTGAACGAATTGCATCGGCAGAACTGGATAACTGGCTTCCACTTTATTATGCTGCACAAATAAATATTTTACAAAGCTTTGGATTGCAAGATGAAGAGAAATTATCTGCTCAACTTAACAAAGCCCAGGATTTATTAAATGAGGCACAGGCTATTTCTAAAGACAACCCGGAAATAATTGTTTTACAAGCACTTTTGCATACTGCTTGGGTCGCCTATGATGGAGCGACCTATGGGATGACCTTGTCAGGTAAAGTTGCTTCGTTATATGCTCAAGCAGAGCAAATAGCTACTGATAACCCAAGAGTAATATTGAATAAAGCAGAGTGGGGAATGGGAAGTGCCAGGTATTTTGGGCAGGATACTAAACCGTTTTGTAAGGATGTTGAGCGAGCCTTAGAACTTTTTGCTAACTTTAAACCAGAATCACCTTATCATCCTAAATGGGGAAAAGAACGCGCAGAACAAATATTAGAATCCTGTATAAATTAATATGGTTTAATTAAAGAGTTAAAAGCAAGTGAATAATTTACGTAAAAATTTAGTTATTGTATTTATCATAGGAACAGCCGTTTTTGCTGTTGGTAATGGTCTTTCAGGAGGTTTTAACTTTACTGACAATAAAGAATTGCTTTTAAATTTTACCTTATATCAATTATACTCCTTTGTTTTAGGTTTTTCTAATATGTTGTTTTTTCAATACTTGGAAAAACTTAATTGGAAACCCAATGATAGGCTTAAAAGAATAGCCATAGGTATATTGGGCTCAGTACTCATAACACTTACAGGTTTATTCTTTTTACGTTCCGTAATTGCAGTAACCCTTTACGGGAAAAACTATCAGGAGTTTTTGGCAAATGAAACATTTGACAACTACAAATTCGGCTTATGGATCACCTTAACAATAGTGATTATTTTTCATTTCGTTTATTTCTATAATCAGTATCAGAAACAGAAGATAAAAGAACAAAAAGTAATTGCCGGAACAGCACGAGCTAAGTTTGACGCCCTCAAGAATCAGTTGGATCCACACTTTTTGTTTAACAGTTTAAATGTATTGACTAGTTTAATCGAAGAGAATCCGGGCAGTGCACAAAAGTTCACAACCTCCTTATCTAAGGTTTACCGATACGTTTTGGAACAAAAAAACAAGGATCTGGTGACTATTGACGAGGAATTGCAATTCGCAAAAACCTATATGTCACTTTTGCAAATGCGGTATGAAGATGCAATTAAATTCAGTATGCCTGAAACTACAACTAACCCGGAACTCAAAATAGTACCATTGTCGTTGCAACTCCTTCTAGAAAACGCTGTTAAACACAATGTTATTACATCAGACAATCCACTAGAGATCAAAATTTATGAAGATACCGGCTATTTAGTAATAGAAAACAATGTAAACCCAAAAGCTTCCATGGGAAAAAGCACCAAGGTTGGCTTAAAAAACATCAATCAGCGATACAGTTTAATAACAAAAAGGGCTGTTGAGATCATTCAAACAAATCAAAAATTCAAGGTAAGATTACCTTTATTAACACAAGAAATTAATATTATGAGAACAAAAGATTATAGTAAAGAAAGCAATAAGTATATAAGAGCAAAACAACGCGTTGATGAACTCAAAGGATTCTATGGGAATTTAATTTCCTACTGCGTTGTAATTCCCTTTTTAGCATTCATTAACTACAAAACATATTGGGGTTTCCAATGGTTTTGGTTTCCTTTGGCAGGTTGGGGAATAGGATTATTGATTCATGCATTTTCAATATTTGGATATGGTTCCAGTTGGGAAGAAAGAAAAATTCGGGAATTAATGGATAAAGATGAATTTTAAAACTATACCAATGGAACAAAAATATTTAGAACAAAAAAATAATTTCTCTGAGGAGGACAGATATTTGAGAGCTAAAAAAAGGGTGAAGCAGATGGAAGGCTTTTACTGGCATTTATTCTGGTATTTAGTGGTTAATATTTTCATTTTAATAATGATCTATCGAGGTTTAGACGACAAAGGAAACTTCTTCCAATTTGGACATTTTAGTACGGCATTTTTTTGGGGAATAGGTCTGGTGGCACATTGGGCAAGTGTATTTGGAAGAAATATTATTTTCTCTAAAGAATGGGAGGAACGAAAGATTAAAGAATTTATGGATAAAGATAAATTTGACCTGTAGAATTCCTAAAATAATTCAGAAAATGAAAGTTATAATTATTGAAGACGAAAAGCCATCAGCGAGACGTTTGCAACGTATGTTGAAAGCTTTAGATATTCAAGCCGATACATTATTGCACTCGGTAAAGGAATCTATTAACTGGTTTGAAAACAACGATCATCCTGATCTTATTTTTCTTGATATTCAATTGAGTGATGGATTGTCATTTGAAATATTTGATG
>CBDUIO010000100.1:0-8051 GCA_965367355.1 uncultured Flavobacteriaceae bacterium | reverse complement strand
CAGCTGGTGAAAAATATGGAGATATATTTGTTGACACCAACAAATCTCATGAAGTGTACAAAGAATGGCTGGCAATGACACGTCCGGCTCCCGGACCAAATGGAGAACGTAGACCACTTTGGTTTGAAAGGGCCTTTACACCGGATAAATCTCCCGGAGGATGCTACTTCATTCCGAAGGATGAACAATAAATTTTTAAACAATCATTCCCGCAAAAGCGGGAATTTGTTTTTATCTCATTTAATAGTAATTTTAGTAAATGCTTCAGAAAATATTCCCTTTTTTAACTTGGTTACCATTAGCTAAAACATCACTAAAAGATGACCTTATTGCTGGAATAACAGGGACGATAATAGTCATTCCACAAGCGGTTGCTTTTGCAATGATAGCTGGTTTACCGCCTGTTTACGGGTTTTATACGGCAATGATTACACCAATTATCGCCGCATTGTTTGGTTCATCTTATCATTTAATTTCTGGACCAACAACCGCTATTTCCATTGTAGTGTATTCTACATTAATAAAATTTGTAAACCCAGAATCAGATTTAGAAGCATTTGTATCCTTGGCATTGGTACTGACCTTTTTAGCAGGTTTTTTTCAATTGGTTATGGGATTATTAAAGATGGGAAAACTGGTAAATTTTGTATCGCATTCGGTAATTATCGGGTTTACTGCTGGAGCAGGAATTTTGATTGCTTTCAAACAACTGAAGCATGTTTTTGGAATCAAAGTACCACAAGGAAGTACCATAGCAGAAATTGTAACTTATATAGTTAATCATATTTCAGAAACCAATTGGTATGTATTTATTGTTGCAACAGGTACCTTATTGATTGCCATAGTTATTAGGTTCTTTATTAAACCTATTTCAAGATATTATATGTTGATTGCTATGGTTTTAGGAAGTGTACTGGCAATTTTACTTGGAGGCGATAGCAACGGAATTGAAACAGTTGGTAAAATTCCGTCAAATTTACCACCATTTAGAATTCCGGACTTAAGTTATCATAATGTGCAATTATTAAGTTCAGGAGCTATGGTTTTAGCATTACTGGGACTTATTGAGGCTGTCGCTATTGGAAGGGCTATTGCATTGCACACTCATCAAAGGATAAATGGAAATCAGGAATTTATTGGTCAGGGATTATCAAATCTCATCGCAAGTTTCTTTTCCAGTTATGCAGGTTCAGGTTCCTTTACGCGTTCTGGTGTGAATCATCAGGCGGGAGCCAAAACACCTATGTCAGCCATTTTTGCTTCAGTTTTTCTAATGATTGTTTTACTGTTGTTTGCAAAATATGCGTCGTTCTTACCAAAAGCCGCAATGGGAGGGATTATTTTGTTAGTGGGTTATAATTTGATCGATTTCCACCATATAAAACAGGTATACAAAACAAGTGGTCGCGAGTTGATTGTTTTAGCCATAACCTTGATTGGTACCTTATTTTTTGATTTGGAATTTGCTCTCTTAGCAGGAATCCTAACCTCATTCTTCTTTTACATGGAGCGAACATCACAACCGAATATTGCCGTTTTGGGAGCCACAAAGGACAAGCACTTAATAAATATAATTCGAGATGAAGATGCAAAGGAATGCTCCAATTTAAAAATTGTCAGGATTGATGGTTCTCTTTATTTTGGTTCTATCGAAAAAATTGCTGACTACTTTACTAAACTATATGAGGAGAACAAAATTCAACATATGCTAATTGCTGCAGACGGTATTAACTTTATTGATCTTGCAGCAGCAGAGTGGTTAACTACCGAGATAAATAAATGGCAAAGGCATCGAGGTGGTATCTACTTTGCAGGATTGAAATTAATTAGTCAGGATGTCCTTAAAAAAGGAGGATTTTTGGATAAAATGGGAGATGACATTTTCTATAAGGAAAAGAGAACTGCTATAGCAGAAATACACAAAAAAATTACAAAACCGTGTAAAGAAAAGGTTTTTGAAGAATGTAATGTTGGATAATAAAGGGATAGGACAATTTCAATGAGTTTAAAAGATTATGTGCCAATTTTGGAATGGTTTCCAAAATATGACAAAAAATGGCTGAAAGGTGATATAGGTGCTGGATTGACTGTAGGAGTTATGTTAATTCCACAGGGTATGGCATATGCTTCCATTGCGGGTCTGCCGGCAGTTTATGGGTTGTACGCATCTATTGTTCCTATTTTGATCTATGCCATTTTTGGGACTTCACGACAATTGGCAGTTGGGCCAGTGGCTATGGTTTCTCTGTTAACTGCAACGGCCTTGAGTTCATTTGAAGGTATTTCAACTGAACAATATATTGCTTATGCCATTGTATTGGCACTCATGGTTGGTGCCATTCAATTTTTACTGGGTATATTTAGATTAGGATTTTTAGTTAATTTCCTTTCCCATCCTGTAGTAAGCGGATTTACTTCTGCTGCGGCACTTATAATTGGTTTGAGCCAATTAAAACACCTTTTAGGTGTGGATTTACCTCGAAGTCATTACATCCATGAAATCATTATAAATGCTATAGATAAGTTTAGTGAAATAAATATGTACGAATTCTTGATTGGGATAATTGGTATAGCCGTTATTATAATTTCAAAGCGTATAAATAAATCGCTACCGGGACAACTCTTTGCAGTAATTTTCGGAATCCTTGTTGTGACATTATTTGGATTAGGTGATGGACGAAATGCGGTGAGTATTATCAAGGAAATTCCGAGTTCACTACCTAGTTTTGACATTCCAATTTTTGATATGAATGTCTTTCAATTATTGATTCCAATGGCGTTGACTATTTCATTGATCAGTTTTATGGAAAGTATTGCCGTGGCTAAAGCCATCCAAATAAAACATCGTGATTATAAAGTGGTTCCCAACCAGGAATTGATATCACTAGGTTTAGCTAATATTGTTGGTTCATTCTTTCAGTCCTATCCAACTACCGGAGGATTCTCAAGAACAGCTGTCAATGATCAGGCGGGAGCAAAAACAGGATTAGCTTCAATTATAAGTGCAATATTGATAATAGTAACCTTACTTTTTTTAACTCCATTTTTCTACAATTTGCCAAAAGCCATTTTGGCATCAGTTATTATGGTGGCTGTTTTCGGATTGATTGATTACAAGGAGGCTATTCATCTATTTAAAAGTAACAAAACCGATTTCTCAACACTCATAGTGACTTTTTTAGCCACCTTGATTTTTGGAGTTGAAATTGGTATTGGTATTGGAGTTATCCTGTCATTAGCAATGGTTTTGTTTAAAACAACTAACCCACATACTGCACAATTAGCAAAGGTTCCTAATTCACATTTCTATAGAAATATTAAACGATTTGATAATTTAGAGATCAGTGATGAAATCTTGATCTACAGGTTTGATGCCCAATTGTTTTTTGCCAATGTAAATTATTTTAAAGATAAACTATATGATTATGAAAGCAGAAAAGGCAATAAACTTAAAGTTTTAATTATAGACGGCGAAAGCATTAACAATGTGGATAGCACAGCACTTCATGCCTTGGAAGAGATTCAAGTTGATTTCAATTCTCGGGGCATTGATGTTTATTATACGGGAATAAAAGGTCCAGTCAGGGATAAAATGATACGCTCTGGATTTATCAATAAAGTTAAAGAAGATCATTTTTATATGAGTATTCAAGAGGCAGTTGATTCTTACGAATCTTTGAAAAAAAAGGGTGAAAAAAGCGAAAAGTTTAAAAAATATGTTAAACAAACTAATAAATAAAAGTTAAAATCGTAACTTATGTAACAACAGTTACATAGGTAGCATGTAATTTTATTTAATTTTAAAAAATAATCAAAAAATAACTAAAACTTATAGAAATGAAAGTTGAACAATTATTCACAGGATGTCTGGCAGAAATGGCTTATTACATCATGTCTGATGGTGAAGCGGCAATAATAGATCCGTTGAGAGAGACTGAGCCATACCTTAGAATGGCTGAAGCAGATAATGCTAAGATAAAATACGTTTTTTTAACACATTTTCATGCTGATTTTGTATCAGGCCATGTTGATTTAGCCAAAAAAACGGGAGCCACAATAGTTTATGGCCCAAATGCGGAAACAAGTTTTGATTTCCATTCAGGAAAGGATAACGAAGAATTTAAAATTGGAAAAATCAAGCTTAGATTATTACATACTCCCGGGCATACCATGGAGTCCTCATCTTATCTGTTAATTGACGAAAAAGGCAAAACACCTTATGTGTTTACAGGTGATGCTTTATTCATTGGCGATGTTGGTAGACCAGATCTAGCGGTTAAATCAGGAGCGATCACTCAGGAAGACCTTGCAGGACATTTATTTGATTCTTTAAGAAACAAACTAATGACCTTGCCGGATGATACTATTGTATATCCTGCTCATGGTGCCGGATCGGCTTGCGGGAAAAATATGAGTTCCGAGACTTTTGATACTCTTGGAAACCAAAAGAAAACCAATTATGCGCTTAGGGCAGATATGACCAAAGAAGAATTTATTGTGGAAGTAACTACAGGTTTAAAACCACCACCACAGTATTTCCCTAATAATGTAAGAATGAATAAAACGGTCAATATTAGTATTGATGAGGTCTTACATAAAGGGACAACACCTCTGGATCCTATTACATTTAAGGAATTGAGCGAACAAAAAGATGTGTTGGTTGTTGATACTCGATCAAAAGAATCATATGCTGAAGAAGGAACTGTTCCCGGAGCTTGGTATATAGGTATAGATGGAAACTTCGCACCTTGGGTAGGAGCATTGATAAGAGATATCAATCAAAAAATTATATTTATTGCTGATGATGAGCTTCGTGTAAATGAAATTGTCACACGTTTTTCAAGAGTTGGATATGACAATACATTAGGTTACTTGAACGGTGGCATTCAGGATTGGAAAGCGCATGGTTTTGAAGTAGATAAGATAGGCTCGATCTCCGGGCATAAATTTGCAGAAATGTTGGCAAAAGGAGAGATGGAAAAACCGGTTGATGTTAGAAGAGAATCGGAATACCTTTCAGAACATGTTAAAGGGGTAGAAAATTTCCCTCTAGAAGGCATTCACCAAAACTTTGCTGAAATCAAACCGGATAAAGAATACTTCCTGCATTGTGCAAGCGGATATCGATCTTTAATCGCGGCATCCATTTTCAAAGCAAATGGCGTGAAAAAAGTTACTGATGTTCGAGGTGGATTCAATGATATCAAAGAAACAGAAGCACCTTTAACCGAGTATGTATGTCCTACTACTTTATTGTAGTAAGTTTTGATAAATTTTAATGATTAATTAGAAAAAAGGGAAGAATTGCTTCCCTTTTTTTATTCAATTATGATAAATATCATTAAAGATAAATTCTAGGCTTTATATTTTTAAGAAATTTAAAACATGGATATATGATAAATCAAGCTATCGCCCTATATAATTGGAACAATGGTGTCATTATGATTGGAGTATTTGCTCTTGTTGTCGTCATATTAATTGCTACTTTAATCATTTTTATGACCAGCGGGAAAAAGAAAGAAGATTCAGAAGAATAGCATGGTAAAAGTTATAAGAAAAGAGGGCCAAATTGGCCCTCTTTTTTTATTAAAATTTATATTGAAGAAATGCAGTCATATTCCTTCCGGGTTCATTAATAGGAACCCTTCCAAAATCTGCCTGGTTATTAAAGGAAAAATTTAAATGGTTATTATAAGTCTCATCAAATACATTTAGCATAGCAATACCTAAAGTAATATTTGAAAAAGGTTTTATTCCTAAACGAATGTCTAAGGTTTCAAAGCCTTCGGTTTCAGTTTCGCCAAAACTTTCAGAGATATGATCTTGTCTTGAGATTATATTATACTTGATGTTAAACCAATACTTGTCTCTATCTATTCCTAAACTAACTTTTCCTGTAAACGGCGGATTAAGTGGCAGGGATTCGTTTAAATCCTTATTTTTAGTATAGACATAAGCCAATTCGGCTTTTAAATAAAAATCGTTTAAAAAATCAAGTTTTCCCATTATTTCAAAGCCTGTTTTGTAAGCGTTATTTAAATTTCTAAACACCTTTGGATTCCTGGGTTCTAACATTGGCATATATTTTCGGTTTAAGGATTCATCTACAATGGCGACGATATAATTTTCAAATGTTGAATAATAGAAAGAAGATGTGTAACTGAATTTATTCAACCCATTATATAAATTCTCATAGCCTTTAAATCCAATTTCAAATTGGTTATTGACTTCTGCCTTCAAATCCGGGTTACCAATATATTCATATGAATCCTGTCCAACAGTAAAATGATTTATATAACGCTCAATCATATTAGCCGAACGAACACCTCGGCCATAAGCTGCTTCCAAAGTAAAATTATCAGAAACCAGTTTTTTAACTGAAACAGTTCCGCTCAGATTATGTTCAGTCCGTTTTTCTAAATCGTACATAGCTGCGAAATCCTCTTCCGGATCTTGAATATCTGAAGTCACATTATCATAACGAAAACCTGCTGTTAGCACAGTATAATTGTTTAAAAACCATTTTGTTTCAGTAAACAAACCTAGATCAGTGATGTAAGAATCCTGCCAAACTTTATCAGTCATGGTCATAGGTGTTGGTAACGGATTCCCATTCATAATCTTGATCAAACGTGTTCTATCTCCATCACGTCCCACATACATGGCATCAAATCCACTGAACACTTCAAAATTCTTACCAGGCTTCCAGTTTACTTCCAGTTTACCTCCAATTGTTGTTGCTTCTACAGCCGATTCGGCTTCGGTCATCATAAATGAGGGTCGGTTAAAATTCGTCATTAAGTGGTCAACATAACTGTAATATGCCTTTGTCGATAGGCTTTTAAATAAGCCTGCAAGATCTGTAATCTTGTAGTCCAATGAAAGTATGCTGCTGTTGTCATATTCTGTATCCATGGGCAAACCGGCATGCAGTACATCTCTACCAAAGGATTGTCTCCAATGTGCTTGTAATCGTTGCGAATTCGAGAAATTATAGCCAAGTTTTAAACCATAATCTGTACTTCTAAAGGACGATGGAATTACTGTGCCGCTACCATCCTCATAATTACCAAAGTCGCGATACCCCAAGTTTCCTACAATATCGTAGGATTCCTCTATTTTTTGCAATTGTAACATGGACACATAGGAGTTACCATTATCTTCATAACCACCAGATACCTTTCCGTGAAATCCGTAATCCTCAGAATCTGGTTTTTGGGTAACCATATTAATGATGCCTCCAAAAGTAGCGCCATATCTTACTGTGAATGGGCCTTTTATAATTTCAATTTTGGCGACTTCTTCGGGAATGATATGTGTAGTAATAGGATCCATTCGATTAGGACAAGCATGCATTGCTTTGGTTCCTCCATCATATTGTATGTTCAATTGCTCGTATTGTGCCCCTCTAAAAGATGGGTCTATAGCATAATTTCCGCGTTTTATTGAAGAAAATCCGTTAATATCATTAAACAAATCTGCAACGTTTTTAGGTTGCACGACTTGTTCTTCATAATTATTAGAAACAGTCGTATGGATAGGATCTGTTTTCGCATTTCCAATAATTAATATTTCATCTAAAAGGACCTGTTTCTTTGATAAGGTGTCCTGTGCTTTATCATTAGTTTCCTGTGAAAATGATATGCTAAAAATAAGCATACCAATAAACACACTAAAAAATGTTCTCATTTTTAAATGTTTAAATTGATTTAAATTTTTTGCAATTAATAATTGCTAATTGAATAAAATGAGAACTAAACTTGAGGAGGATGGTCAATTTGAGGTATGCAGCTAAATGCATATAAATTGTTATAATCGAATTGAATATTTTCCCGATTAAGAATAGTACGGAAAGTTATGTACATTTTTTCGACAACAAATAAAGTGATCTCTTTTAAAGATGTAAATTTTGCTGGTTCTTGTTTATTATCAGTGTTACTTTCTGCGACTTTTTTCAAATGACATTTTCCGTTACATTGCAGTTCTGGTTTATCCTTGTTTTCACAAAGTTTCTGAATAAATCCAACAGGATCTATTTCATAATAGGCATA
>CBDUIO010000099.1:0-8143 GCA_965367355.1 uncultured Flavobacteriaceae bacterium | reverse complement strand
CGATTTCGCCATTTGAACTGCAAAAGGCAGATGAATTGTTCATTACTAATGTGGTACAAGGTATACAACCTGTAACTCAATACAGGAAAAAGACGTTTAGCATCAACCTTTCAAGGTCGTTACTTTCAAAACTAAATACAAAAATTAGATTGGATTAATTAAAACTCGGGTTTTCCGGTGCGTTGGACCAAATACTGTACTTGCCTCCAAGCTCAAGCATTTTTTCCTTCCAAAATGAGTCATCTTCTTTGGCAATGATATCCGTTTTGTAACTGTTCCTGACAATTACCCATGAATTGGACAGCAATTCATTTTCTAACTGATTTTCATCCCAGCCAGAATAACCCAGGAAAAAACGAATGTCTTTTTTGGTGATCTTCTTTTGATTGATCAAATCGATGATGGTCGTGAAATCACCACCCCAGAATATCCCTAGTGAGATCTCAATGCTGTTGGGAATAAGATCAGGGATCTGATGAATGAAGTAAAGGTTATCCTGTTCAACTGGACCGCCATTATATACTTTAAATTCTACTTCAATATCAGGAACGAGTTCCTTGATACCAAATTCAAATGGTTTGTTCAGAATAAATCCTATGGATCCTTCTTCCGTATGATCCGCTAGAATTACGACAGATCGGTTAAAGGATATGTCACCAATTATAGACGGTTCTGCAATCAAAAGATTGCCTTTCTCGGGCTTTGTAAGTATCATGGTTAAGAATGATTTGAAAATAAAAATAGAATTATTTTGTTGAAAATCAAATTATTTGGGAGTTTTATGCAAAAAAAAAGCCCCAAAAAAGGGACTTTTTATTAAGTTTTATTAATGTTATTCTTAGTTTACTGCTCTGGAAAGATCAGATCCAGCTTTAAACTTAACAACATTTTTAGCTTTAATTTTTATAGTTTTACCAGTTTGAGGGTTTCTTCCATCTCTTGCAGCTCTTCTAGACACTGACCAAGAACCGAATCCTACTAAAGAAACTCTTTTACCTTTTTGAAGTGCACCTTCTATATCAATTAACATAGACTCTAATGCTTTTTTCGCTGCTGCTTTAGTGATTCCAGCGTTTTCAGCCATTCCTTCGATTAAATCTGTTTTGTTCATAATTTATTTTTTAATTATTAATAAAATAGTTGGGTTAAACATTATTGTTAAATCCAATTACAAAATTATACCTAAAATTCATTCACGCAAGTAATAGCAAGGGAAAAGCGATTTTTTGTTGATAACTTATTGCATTTGTTAATAAAGCCAATACAATTTTTGATTTTTTTTTAGATTCAACTATAATAAGGGATTTAAAGCATTTTGGCATCTTTATCAAAATGATATCCGTTAAGTAAAGATTTTATGTCCATTTTACGTTTTCCGGGAAGCTGAATTTCCTTCAAATTAATATAACCGTTTTTTACGGCTACTTTTACTTCATGCTTACCTGAAATAATCGTCCCGGCAGGATAGCTATGTGAACTATCTTCCTTCTCAACCTTATAAATTTTTACAGATAACTCATCGCCGTCATTGAGTAAAGTACTCCATGCCGCCGGGTATGGGCTTAATCCTCTGACTTTATTATATATGGTCTGAGAATCTTCATTCCAGTCTATTTTACAATTGCTCTTATTGATTTTATAGGCTGTTTTAATGTCCCTGTTTTCAGGCTGAGGTTTGGTTTTTACACTATCTGATTCAATAAGTTTCACAGTTTTTATGACGAGTTTGCTTCCAACGGTCATTAATTTGTCGTGCAGATCTCCTGCGTTTTCTGTTGGCAGGATGTCGACTTCTTCCTGCAAGATCATTTCGCCGGTGTCTATCTTTTCATCAATAAAAAAGGTGGAAACTCCTGTTTTGGTTTCACCATTGATAATAGCCCAGTTGATTGGTGCTGCACCGCGATAATCCGGAAGAAGTGATGCATGTAAATTAAAGGTTCCAAATTCAGGCATTTGCCATACTGCTTTAGGAAGCATCCTAAAAGCGACCACAATTTGAAGATTAGCATTTAAAGTCCGCAATTCATTTAAAAATTCTTCGTTTTTTAAATTGCTGGGCTGTAAAATGGTTAATTTTTGAGTTTTTGCATATTGCTTGATCGCACTTTCATGAATTTTTTGACCTCGTCCTGCAGGCTTGTCCGGTGCTGTGATTACCCCAACAACATTGTAACCTTCTTCAACAAGTTTTTTTAAAGAACAGACTGCAAAATCCGGTGTTCCCATAAATACAATTCGTAAATCCCGTTTCTTCATTATTTTATTTTATAAGTATTGGACCTTGTAATTTCTATTAGGTTATCTTCCAACAGTTCTGTTAATAGTTGTTTTATGGTAGCATCTGATGAAGATACTAATTCAGTCAGTTCCCTGGAAGATAAATTTTGTTCCGTCAACACATTGAGAATTATTTCTTTAATCTCATTATGATCAATCTTATTTCTGATCTTTTTATTTGATATGCAGACCGAACAAATTCCACATGGTTTTAAATCTGCTTCACCAAAATAGGAGAGTAGCTGTATACTTTTGCAGATGGAATCATTATTGATATATTTTAAAACCTCCTCGACCTGAAATTGTTTCAATTTATTTTGAGCTTCAATATTCTTTGCTATTCTATTGATGGTTTTATCGTCTTCTCTGGGCTCGATAAATGTTATCTCTGTATCAGATTTCCCCAGTTTAAGCGTAATGACAGCATCGGCTTCGAGTTGTTTTAAGGTGTTGATGATTTCTCCTTCAGATTTATTCACTTTTGATGCGATCAAACCAATATTGATTTTTACTTCCTGATCAAATACACCACCATAGGTTCGCAATATTGATTTCGTGATTAGACTGATATTTTGATTGTTATCTAAATAGGAAAACAATTCGTTTCCTGATCTAATAAACTGGAGGAATGAACTATTTTTGAATTGCGGGCTCAAAGTGATTATACTGTTCCGGTCCAGTACCTGTAATGCATTGTAAGTGATCATACCGGAGAAATTATAGGTCTTGCAGAAGTCGTTGAAGTCAAAATCAAAAGTAGCGTAGGCACCTTCACCATAGGATATCTGAAAATAATTACACAGTTTATTATAAATCAGTTTAACACGGTCTGTATTTGGCAATACACTCAGGAACTGATTCCTGAGCATGGTTTCATCACCCTTGTTCTTCAGGATGATGGAATAGGCTTTATCCAGGTTTCGACCTGCCCTTCCGGCTTCTTGAAAATAACTCTCTAAGCTCTCCGGTAAATTGATATGAATAACTGTTTTAACATCCGGTTTATCAATTCCCATACCAAAAGCATTGGTAGCTACTATGACCTGTTTTTTATTATTAAGCCATTCCTGAAGTCGGATGTCTTTTTCCTCATTTGAAATGCCTCCATGATAATAGGTACTTGTAAAGCCCTTATTTTCCAAATAGTTGCTGATATCAATGGCATATTTTCTTGTTCGTACGTAAATTATTGAGGACTGTTGATTTTTTTTAAGGATCTTGTCTATTTGATATTGCTTATCTTCTTCATTAAAGACCATATATGCCAAATTTGGTCGTGCAAAGGATTGTTTGAATATTTTGGGCTGTAACAGATCCAGTTCAAGTATGATATCATCAACTACTTTTGGTCTGGCTGAGGCAGTTAGTGCAATTACATTTATTTGAGGATGCAATTCCCTCAAAACGTTTATGTTTTTATAACTGGGTCTGAAATCATTCCCCCATTGTGAGATGCAATGCGCTTCGTCTACTGCTATTAAATTTACGTTCATTTGCTTGATCCTGTTCTGAACCAATTCCTGCTGAAGACGCTCGGGTGATAAGTAAAGGAATTTATAATTTCCGTATATGCAGTTATCTAATAAGGTGTCCAGTTCTTTAAAAGGGATACCGCTGGTAAGCGCCATGGCTTTTATGCCTTTGTCCTGTAATCCTTTAACCTGATCTTTCATTAAAGCGACTAAAGGGGAGATTACAATGCAAATACCTTCCATTGCTAATGCAGGAATCTGAAAACAGATAGATTTTCCGCCTCCCGTTGGAAGCAAAGCAAAAGTGTCATCACCTTCCATTACACTGTTTATGATGTCTTCCTGTAATGGCTTGAAATGAGTGAAATTCCAATAACGTTCAAGTATTTGCGTAGGATGTTCCATTAAACAGACTTGATAACATCTAAAATATGGTCGGCTCGCTTCTCTACTGTTTCAAAAGGAACGTCTATTAAATTGTATTCGTATTTTTCGTAAGTGTTTAACAAATGATGATGGATTTTCACTGACTGCTCAAAATTTTCATATCGTTCGTTATCACTAACATATATTTCCTGCCAGGGAGATAAAATAAAGACTTGATCATAAACATGGCTTTTGCAACTGTCAATAAATTCTATTGGATATTTATCACCAATATAATCCATGTATGCCAAAACGTCGGGTATTCCTCTATCCATAAAAACGAAATCAGAATTTAAATTATTAGCCTGCACATATTGTTCTATTCTTCCTTTTAAGAGTAACTCACTAAATAGTAACGGATTGGTCAAAAACAGTTGATCTGTACCATTTTTTTGAGCCTCACGTGTTATTTGTCTGGAAATTTCAACCATACAATTATGCCCACGCTGGCGTAATTCTGCTATTATTGCAGATTTTCCTGTTCCGGGTCCTCCTGTGATGACAATTTTCTTTGTATCCAAAATGGCAAGGTTTTGGCTATAAAATTAGTAAATTAAAAATGTACAGTAAAGTGTATATTTACAAAGTAATTAATATCTTATGAGTACCGATAAAAATAAAGACGCTTTTTATAAAAAATTAAGACAACAATTGATTGATACAAGCCTTTGGCCGAGTATCTATTTATACAAGTTCATTGTTAAAACAGATAAGGAAAAGATCATACAAATTGAGGAGCTTTTCAATAATATGGGAGCTGTGATCAATACAGTAAAATCTAAAAACGGAAATTATACGAGTGTTTCAGTAAATGTTAAAATGAAAAACCCCGAAGCGGTCATTGCCAAATACCGTGAGATAGAATATAATATTGAAGGTGTAATTTCGTTGTAATATAGAGGCTGAATTGTAATTTTTTTGTACTTTGCGCAAGTAAGAATACTTCAAGCATTTTTTATATAATTCTACACATAATTTTATTTTGATAGACGATTTAGAATACAATACTGAACGGGAACATTTGATAATTCCGGAATATGGCAGGCATATTCAAAAAATGATCAATTATGCCAAGTCAAGAGAAACCAAGGAAGAGCGTAATAAAATAGCTAAAGCCATCATTTCTGTAATGGGGAATTTACAACCGCATTTGCGGGATGTTCCTGATTTTCAGCATAAACTTTGGGATCAGTTATTTATCATGTCCAATTTTGAATTGGATGCAGATTCTCCATATGAAAAACCTTCCAAAGAAGTGTTAATGGAGCGTCCCGAGCCTTTAAAATATCCACAAAATCATCCTAAATACAGGTTTTATGGTAACAATATCAAGACCATGATAGATGTTTGTAATACATGGGAAGAGGGTGAATTGAAAGAAGCTTTAAAGTTTACCATTGCAAACCATATGAAAAAATGTTTTTTGAACTGGAATAAAGATACAGTTGAAGATGAAGTGATTTACGGACATCTGTATGAGTTATCCAATGGTAAGATAAATATGAAGAATTCTGACGAAGACCTGTCAGATTCAACGAGTTTAATGAGGAGTAAGAAAAAATTTGCTAGTAAAAAAAGTGGGTCTAAAAAATCCAACAAATACAAAAAACGTTACTAATAAATAACAGTCTTCTATCTCTATGAAAACCTTTAAGATTGAAGGAGGTCACAAACTAAAAGGTGACATCCAGCCCCAGGGAGCCAAAAATGAGGCTTTACAAATTCTATGCGCCGTTCTTCTTACACCCGAAAAAGTTAAAATCCATAACATCCCGGACATTGTAGATGTCAATAAGCTAATCACTTTACTGGAACATTTAGGAGTAAAGGTCAAAAAACTTGGCAAAGGATCTTATGAGTTTCAGGCAGATCAGATTGATCTGGACTATTTGGAATCGGATGCTTTTAAAGTAGAAGGTCGCGGTTTACGTGGTTCTATAATGATCGTAGGTCCGCTACTTGCACGATTTGGGAAAGGTTACATTCCAAAGCCCGGAGGTGATAAAATAGGACGCAGACGACTGGACACGCACTTTGAAGGATTTATCAATCTGGGTGCCAAGTTCAGATATAATACTGAAGATACATTCTATGGTGTAGAAGCCAAAGAACTTAAAGGCACTGACATGCTTTTAGATGAAGCCTCAGTTACGGGAACTGCCAATATTGTTATGGCAGCTGTTTTAGCTAAAGGTAAAACAAGTATCTACAACGCGGCTTGTGAACCATATTTACAGCAACTTTGCAAAATGCTGAACAGAATGGGAGCCAAAATTACCGGCATCGGTTCTAATTTATTGCATATTGAAGGTGTAAAGGAGCTAAAAGGAACAACACATACCATGTTGCCAGATATGATCGAGATTGGCAGCTGGATAGGACTGGCAGCAATTACTCGCAGTGAATTGACCATTAAAAATGTAAGTTGGGACGATCTGGGACAGATCCCGAATGTCTTTAGAAAATTGGGGATTACCGTTGAACGAAGAGGAGATGACATCTTTATTCCTGAACATAAAAATGGTTACGAGATACAGAATTATATTGATGGTTCCATTCTTTCGGTTGCAGATGCTCCATGGCCGGGATTTACTCCGGATCTATTGAGTATTGTATTGGTTGTTGCGACTCAGGCAAGAGGCGAAGTACTTGTGCATCAGAAGATGTTTGAAAGTCGCTTGTTCTTTGTTGATAAATTATTAGACATGGGAGCCAAGATCATTTTATGTGATCCGCACAGAGCAACTGTTATTGGCCACGATTTTAAATCGACTCTAAAAGCCACAACCATGACCTCTCCCGATATTAGAGCAGGTGTCTCCCTGTTAATTGCAGCCTTATCTGCCGATGGTGTTTCAACAATACATAATATTGAACAGATTGACCGAGGCTACGAAAATATTGATGAAAGACTCCGAGCTATAGGAGCGAGGATTAAAAGAGTGTAATTAAGAAAATATTTTAGTTCAAAGCAGATCTGTACGTTTCGAGACATCGTTCCCTGGCCATGCTATGATCAACAATTGGAGTGGGATAGGTTAATTCCTGATATTCCGGAACCCATTTCTTTATATAAGAATGGTCCTTATCAAATTTTTGAATTTGTGTGGTTGGATTGAAGATCCTGAAATAAGGAGCAGCATCAACGCCACAACCAGCTACCCATTGCCAGTTTCCAACATTGCTTGCCATTTCGTAGTCATGGAGTTTCTCTGCGAAGTACGCTTCTCCCCAACGCCAGTCAATGAGCAGGTGTTTACATAAAAAACTACCTACAAGCATTCTAACCCTGTTATGCATAAATCCAGTTTCATTCAACTGTCGCATGCCTGCATCTACCAAAGGATAACCTGTTCTTCCTTCACACCAGGCTTTGAATTCTTCCTCATTATTGCGCCATACGATCCTGTCATATTGAGGTTTAAAGCTTTGGTTTGTAGTATGCGGAAAATGCCAGAGGATCTGCATAAAGAATTCACGCCAGATGAGCTCCTTTAAAAAGGTGATATTCTTATGTTCTGAGGCTTTTTTCACAACTTTTCTTATGCTAACTGTGCCGAACCTGAGATGAGGTCCTATTCTGGATGTGGATTCCTTAGCAGGAAAGTTGCGCGTTGCTTCATAATCAGTGATAATGGAATCATCAATAGTGTAATTTTTCACCTTAACTGAAGATGTTTTAAATCCGATATCTTTCAAAGAAAGAAAAGAAAGATCTTGAGTTTTTACAGAATTGCCCAGATGATTTTCAGAAGGGAAAAAAGTCAGACCGTCCAGTTTAAACTGTTTCAGCCATATTTTTGAAAAAGGTGTATAGACCTTATACGGTAAACCATCTTGCTTGACAATCTCGTCTCTCTCATAGATAACATGATCCTTAAAGGTGCTAAATTGAATTTTTTTATCAGATAAAAATGACTCTATTTCTTTATTAAAACGTTCTTTACACTATTCGAACAAGTTCT
>CBDUIO010000098.1:0-8199 GCA_965367355.1 uncultured Flavobacteriaceae bacterium | reverse complement strand
TTGATATTGAATTTGTAGATGTTATTGAAGATTCACGTTGCCCATTAAATGTTCAATGTGTCCAGGCAGGTAAAGCGGTAGTGCTTGTAAACGTTTATTTTCAGGGGAATTTTATTGAAGAGCGCAAATTAGTCTTTCATCCCAGTGGATTTAATAATAAAACAGGAACAATGCTCTACAATTCTGATTTATTGCAGATTAATGGCTTGAATCTAATGCCATATCCGATAGCTGAATCAAAAATCCTCAAAAAAGATTATTATTTGGAGTTGGGTATTCATGGTCAATGACATCCGCAATCATCTTTACCACAATCCCGATAGCTATCGGGATTTTTGGTAGCTGATTTTTTGAAAAAGAATTTTCTGATCAAAAAGGCAAGAGCCAAAACTAATGCTGTAAATACCAGTATGTTTTGAATTAAGATGTTCATAATTTTTAAGTCGAAAAAAATAAATTAAAATTACTTTAAAAGCTGAAAAGCAATTAAGGCAATTACATATGCTAAGGCAGACATTCCAAACAATTGAAAAATGGGCCATTTCCAGCTGTTTGTTTCCCGCTTAACAATAGCCAGTGTACTCATGCATTGCATAGCAAAGGCATAAAATAACAACAATGATATACCTGAGGCAAAGTTAAACAATGGTCCTCCAAGTATTGGATTTACCTCTCCGGCCATTCGATTTTTTATGGTTTCTTCCTCTTCACTTCCAACACTGTATATAGTGGCCAAAGTACCGACAAAAACTTCACGAGCCGCAAAGGAACTTACAATGGCAATTCCTATTTTCCAGTCATAGCCTAATGGACTAATGGCGGGTTCAATGGCTCTTCCTGTTATCCCGATAAAGGAATGTTCCAGTTTGTGTGAAGCAATTTTGTTCTGTAATTCTTCTTCACTTAAGTTTTGAGATGCCGTATCGGCTTTTACTATCGATTCGGCGTTGTTGAATTGCTCTCCCGGACCGTAAGAGGCTAAAAACCATAAGATTATAGATATTGCCAAAATGATCTTTCCGGCTCCAAAAACAAAAGCCTTGGTTCTTTCAATTACGGTATAAATCACATTTTTTAAGAGAGGCAATTTATAATTAGGCATTTCTATAACAAAAAACGATTTGGATTTTATTTTGAGAACTCTGTTTAAAATTATTGCCGAAAATATTGCAGCCCCAAATCCCAGTAAATACAAGAACATAAGGGTTAAAGCCTGATAACTTAAGCCAATAACACGACCTTCCGGGATGACCAAAGCAATAATGATTAAATATACAGGGAGTCTTGCCGAACAAGTTACAAACGGCGTGACCAAAATAGTAATTAATCGTTCTCTCCAGTTCTCAATATTCCTGGTTGCCATTATGGCGGGAATTGCACAGGCCGTTCCTGAAATCAGGGGAACAACACTTTTACCGCTCAATCCAAAACGACGCATAATTCTATCCATTAAAAATACCACACGACTCATATACCCACTTTCTTCCAGAACCGAGATGAATAAAAATAAAAAGGCGATCTGCGGAATGAAAATCACGATTCCGCCAAGTCCCGGGATAATTCCTTCGGCCAACAAACTTGTGAAAGCTCCTTTAGGTAAAACCGTCTTGGTCCATTCTGATAAGGAAGCAAAGGTACTATCAATAAAATCCATGGGCACACTGGACCAATCGTAAATAGCCTGAAATATTGTTAGTAGAATGATGAAGAAAATTAAGTATCCAAAAACTTTGTGCGTTAATATTCTGTCAAATTTTGCCCGAAGACCTTTGGCACTTTTTTCGTCAATCGTCTGCCCTTTTTTAAGAACTTTGTTAATGAATTGATACCGCTTTACAGTTTCTTTTTGCTGTAACTTTTTTAGATCACCTTTACTTTTGGTTTTAAAACTTGAAATGGCGTCCATTTCATTTCTGTCCATTTTCCCAAAATTCACATCCTGAGTGATTACTAACCAGAGTTTATATAATAATTGATTTGGAAAGGCTTTTCTTAATCTATTAAAGTATTCAGTATCTATCTCTGACGCATTAACGCAGGGTTCAACAGATAACTCTTTATAATTGGAAATAAGGTGCTTAAGATGGTCAATTCCCTGATTCTTTCGAGTGCTTACAACTGCTATTTTAGTTTTCAATTCCGATTCAAGATATTCAACATCCAAGGAAATTCCTTTGTATTTCATCCTGTCCGACATGTTAATAACCAAAATGGCAGGAATCTCAAGATCTTTAATTTGTGTAAACAACAATAAGTTGCGTTTTAAATTTTCTACATCGCTAATAACCACAGCAACATCAGGAAAATCTTTATCATTTTTATTTAAAAGCAACTCAATTACAACATTTTCGTCAAATGAAGAAGCATTCAGGCTATAAGTTCCGGGCAGATCTATGATATGTGCCTTTACACCGCGAGGAAGCTTACAAACACCTTCCTTTTTTTCGACTGTAATTCCCGGATAATTTCCAACCTTTTGGTTAAGTCCGGTTAGGGCATTAAAAACCGAGGTCTTACCAGTATTGGGATTCCCAATTAATGCAACATTTATTTGTTTACTCATTGGAAATTTTTTCAATGAAGATATGAACCGCAGTTTCTCTTCTAATAGCTAAGTGACTTCCGCTAATATTTAAATACAGAGGATCTGAGAAGGGAGCTAATTGTATTAATTCTATTTCATTTCCCGGTAAACACCCCATCTCAATAAGTTTTAAGGGAATGTGCTTTGAGGATGCATCTAAAATTATCCCTTTCTCACCAAGTTTTAAATCTGCAGCTGTCAAATATTCTTATTTAGATTGATTATAATTAAGCAAAAATAGCTGAAAATTGACCGCTAAAAAAATTACTAAACAACAAAATTTAATAAGCATTGCACGATTATCAATTTTATTAACCTTAAACCTCTTAAATAGTTAATAAATCAACCTTTTATATATTAAGCCGGTAATGTTTCATTCTGTTTTTTGATAGAATAATAAATCGCACTAAATCTGGGGTTAAATTCTTGTTAACATGGTGTTTATAAGTCCAGTTAGCAGTAATTTTGTAGTCTCAAATTGAAAAACAATTGAATTATGAAAACAAGTTATAGTAAAATAGCAAAAGAAAGTAAAATTGGTACAACCACTAAGATATTTGGCAACACAAGCGCAATTGTATGGAATACAAAAAGACGTTTCAGATAATCTTAGAAATTTTTTACAGGACAGGCACTTTTTATAAGTGCCTTTTTTTTGCTCTTTATTTAAATTAATTAAACCTTACCGGACTTTAGAATTATACATAAAATGAACTATATAAATTATTTTAAATGATTTTAGGGTTAATATAACATATATATATGCCAATTTTGTTGTATTCTGTTGATTATAGGCTCAATACATTTGCACCCTCAAATTGAAAACAATTGAATTATGAAAGCAAGTTATAGTAAAATAGCAAAAGAAAGTAAAATTGGTACAACCACTAAGATATTTGGCAACACAAGCGCAATTGTATGGAATACAAAAAGACGCTTCAGATAATCTTAGGAATTTTTTACGGAACAGGCACTTTTTATAAGTGCCTTTTTTATTTGTATTCTTCTTTTAGTACTTCAATATCGTCAAGCAGGCGCTCAATGTCTTCCTTATTGGTGCCATCATAAAACCCTCTTATTTGTTTCTTTTTATCAATAAGCATGAAGTTTTCAGTATGTATCATGTCATACGGCCCGCCATCACCGTCCGTCTTTACTGCTAAATAACTCTTTCTGGCCAATTCATAAATTTGTTTCTTGTCTCCGGTAACCAGATTCCATTTAGTGTCAATAACACCTTTTTCCAGTGCATATCTCTTAAGCTGAGCTACAGAATCTATTTCCGGAGTAACAGAATGCGATAATAATAGAATATCCAAATCATCTTTAAGCTCTTGTTGGATGTCCTTCATGTGATCAGTCATTATAGGGCAGATAGTTTGGCAGGTAGTGAAAAAGAAATCGGCTACATAGATCTTATCTTTGTAAAAATCTTGGGTAATGGTATCTCCGTTCTGGTTAATCAGACTAAAATCGGCTATCTTATGGTATTTACTTTTATGCTGAATCGTGCTGTCAACAAGCTCTTCACTTACTCTGTTAGGTTGGTAAATAGGTAATGGTTTATAGACATCCAGAATATTGTATATAATTGAAATAATTATAATGGAAAGTATTAAAAATGCGATTCCAAAATATTTATAATCTTTAAAAAAGGATAACATTGAACCTAGATTTAAGTGGTTAAGCGCAAAATTACAATATAATTAAGTTTATTTTGGTAATTTTAGTCACCATAAAAAAGGTGCTATGAAATTATATTTTACTTTGATTGTATTGCTATTACCAAGCTTGATATATTCACAAAATTTTGATGAGGATCAAAGCGCAATAATTGAAGCAGAGACTAAAGCAGCTTCTCATAGAGTCAATCAGTATAGGGTGAATTCTAATACTGGCAATTATGATGTTAAATATCACAAACTGGAGTTTACAATTGATCCGGCTGTTGCAAACATATCAGGTATTGTAACGACGCATTTTGAAGCAAAAGAAAACTTATCGCAAGTCTTTTTTGATCTGACAGATAATATGGTTGTTTCTCAGGTACTCCAAAATGGGAATCCGGTTTCGTTTTCTCAAAATACAAATGATGAATTGATAATTAATCTTACAAGTACACTTAACCAGGGAGAGTTGGGTATTGTTGAAATAACCTATTCCGGAACACCTCAATATTCGGGATTTGATTCATTTGAAGCTTCAACACACGATGGAGATCCTGTCTTGTGGACTTTGTCAGAACCCTATGGTGCTCAAGACTGGTGGCCTTGTAAGCAGGACCTTAATGATAAAATTGACAGTATTGATGTCTTTATAACAACGCCACAGTTTAATTCGCAGTCAGAAGAATACATTGCGGTAAGTAATGGAGTTGAACAAAGCCAGACTATAAACGGACTAAACAAAACAACGCATTTCAAACATCAGTTTCCTATCCCTGCGTATTTAATCGCCATAGCGGCTACAAATTATTCGGTTTATACGCATACTGTTGATAATAATGGAAACCCCTTTGATATTGTAAATTATGTCTATCCTGAAAATTTAACTACAGCGCAAACAAGCACTGCGGTTACAGTACCAATAATGGAATTATTTTCGGAATTATTTGAGGAATATCCCTATGCTTCGGAAAAATATGGTCACGCTCAATTTGGTTGGGGAGGAGGCATGGAACATACAACAGTATCTTTTATGGGGAGTTTTAACAGGAATTTAATTGCCCATGAATTGGCACATCAATGGTTTGGAGACAAGATTACCTGTGGAAGCTGGAAGGATATCTGGCTAAATGAAGGTTTTGCAACCTATTTATCTGGCCTTGTTGTTGAGGATTTGGATGGGAATGTGCCGTTTGCAACATGGAAACAGCAGCGTGTGAGTAGTATAACATCCTTGCCTGATGGCGCTGTTTATTTATCAGATGCAGACACAACGAATGTAAGTCGAATATTTAGCAGTAGATTAAGTTACAATAAAGGATCTATGGTTCTTCATATGTTACGAAAGAAACTGGGAGACATTGATTTCTACCAGGGGATTCAAAATTACCTGAGCGATCCGGATTTGTCATTTAATTATGCCAAAACCGAGGATTTCATTTCAATAATGGAGGCGGCCAGTGGAGAAGATTTAACCGAGTTTTTTAGTGATTGGTTATACAATCAGGGATATCCAAGTTACAGTGTTGAATGGACTCAGACTACGCCAACGCAGATCCAGATACAAATTAACCAAACTCAAAGCCATCCTTCTGTTGGGTTTTTTGAGGCACCGGTGACATTAAGATTGAATGGAACAAATTCTGAGATTCAGGATATAGTCCTATTTAATTCAAGTAATGGCCAGATATTTACAGAAAATGTGGCTTTTAATGTTGATAACATCCAGTTCGATCCGGAATTCGATCTAATATCCAAAGACAATTCAGTCGTTCTAGGCCTAAATGATGAGTTTTTAGATGTCCAATTTGAAGTGTATCCTAATCCTGCTAATAATGAGTTATTCATTCAAAAACCAAGGGATCTGGAGATTTCAAATATTCAAATCTATGACGTTTTAGGAAGACTTGTTAAGGAATACAATATGGACAGTCCATTGAATATAAAAGCATTGTCTTCCGGTTTACATTTTATGATTTTTGAAACCTCTCATGGAATCATTCATAAAAGATTGTTAAAGCAATAATTTTAGTTTTCTTTAAGTTGATATAAAACCTTACTTTTGTCGATCATTTTAAAATAGATAATTGCCTTCATGGAATTTGTTATAAAAATATCCCAGTTCTTATTGAGTTTGTCCTTGCTTATTATTCTCCATGAGTTAGGTCATTTTATTCCCGCTAAACTGTTTAAAACCAGAGTCGAAAAATTTTACCTGTTTTTTGATATAAAATATTCATTGTTCAAAAAGAAAATAGGAGAAACGGTTTATGGTATAGGTTGGCTTCCGCTTGGTGGCTATGTAAAAATAGCCGGTATGATTGATGAAAGTATGGATAAAGAACAAATGGCCCAACCACCACAACCTTGGGAATTCAGGACAAAGCCTACATGGCAACGCTTAATTATAATGCTTGGCGGTGTTTTTGTGAATTTTGTTTTAGCATTGATCATATACATTTTTATGTCTTTTGCCTATGGTGATACGGATATCTCTACAGAAAGCATTAAAGACGGTTACTGGATAAGCAACCCATTACTCACAGATCTTGGTTTTAAAACTGGAGATGATGTGATTGCTATAAATGATTTTAAAGTTGAAAATTATTCCGACCTTAAAAAGTTCATTGTTGAAGCAGATTCATACACCATTGAAAGGGATGGAGTTGAACAAACTATCACCTTACCCGAAGATTTTTTGGGGCAGTTAACAACCAGTGACGACAGAAGTTTGTTCGAATTGAGAATCCCGTTTATGGTGGGAAAGGTTTCTGATTCTTCTTTAAATAAAGGAGCCGACCTAAAACAAGGTGATGTATTTACTGCAATCAATGGTAATGAGGTCAAATATTTTGATCAATTTGCTGATGAATTGTCAAAATATAAAGACCAGACCATAAGGATAAGTTTATTAAGAGATAACGAATCTATTGATATGGATTTACAGGTTGATGCCAATGGCAAAGTTGGAATTTTCCCAGCAAGCAGTATTAAAAAGTTTGAAGAATTAGGCTATTTTAATATTGTTAAAAAGGAGTATTCATTTATTGAAAGTTTTGGAGCAGGACTAACTAAATTTAAAGGTCAGATTGGTTCATATGGAGCACAATTAAAAAAGATTTTTAATCCAAATACAGGCGCATACAAAGGCGTAGGTGGTTTTAAGGCAATTTTTGATATTTTTCCGGATACGTGGAGTTGGGAAGCTTTTTGGACGATTACAGCATTTTTATCCATTATGTTGGGCGTTCTTAATTTATTACCTATTCCGGCATTAGATGGTGGCCATGTCATGTTTTTATTATTTGAGATGGTGTCAGGAAAAAAACCGGGAGATAAATTCATGGAATACGCACAAATGGTAGGATTTTTTATTCTAATTGCTCTGGTGCTTTTCGCTAATGGCAATGATATTTTCAAAGCAGTTTTCAATTAATATTTTTTAATTGATTATTTGTTGTGATTAAAAAATAGTATATATTTGCCGTCTTAAAAAGAAAAAACACTCCTCCTTAGCTCATCCCGATAGCTATCGGGAGGTTAGAGCAAGTGGAGTGTATAAGTTAAAGAGTTCTTTTATTTTTTATAATGTATTGTGTTTATATCATTCATTCAATATCACTTGATGGGTATTATGTTGGCGAAACGAAAGATATAGAAGAACGGTTGGAACAGCACAATTCAGGTTTCTATAATTCGGCTTTCACGAGGAAGGCAAAAGACTGGACATTGTATTTTTATTTGGAATGCAATTCAAGAACACAAGCTCGGAAAATAGAAGCACACATTAAGAATATGAAAAGTAAAAAGTATATTCAGGATTTAAAGAAATATCCTGATATTGCTTTAAAACTTTTAAATAAGTTTAATTAACACTCCTCCTTAGCTCAGTTGGTTAGAGCATTTGACTGTTAATCAAAGGGTCCTTGGTTCGAGTCCAAGAGGGGGAGC
>CBDUIO010000097.1:0-8220 GCA_965367355.1 uncultured Flavobacteriaceae bacterium | reverse complement strand
AATCTTAATTCAAAGGATCTAATTCTTCAACATTAACAATTTTATCATCTTCGTAAGTCACACGCTTCGTACTATCGTTATAATAATAGTACCAAACTCCTGTTTTAACTCCTTTATCATAA
Source organism: uncultured Flavobacteriaceae bacterium (assembly GCA_965367355.1). Classification (GTDB taxonomy): domain Bacteria; phylum Bacteroidota; class Bacteroidia; order Flavobacteriales; family Flavobacteriaceae; genus Site-B1. The sequence goes on along the minus strand of CBDUIO010000097.1, from coordinate 8,098 downwards.
GTTGCAACACATTTTTTATTTCCGTTCTCATAATAGCTTTCCCAGGAGGCATGAAGTTTATTGTCCGGAGTTAAAAATCCATGCTGCATAATATTTCCATTATCATAATAGATGGTCACCTCAAACAAAGACCCAAGATTTACCATTTTAATAGTGTCTTCCTCTTGTGCTGCGATAAAATTAAATGCAAAGAAAACAGAAAGTATTAAAATTAGTTTTTTCATGATAATTCTATTTAACCAGTCACTCAAATATAGAATTTCATATTATCTAAGCAAATGACAATAATCATAATTATTAAAATTCCGAGTCACATATTAAATGACTATTTTTACTATCCAATTTTAAAATAAATTGAAAACAAAATATTTCAATCATATCATCCTATTTTTATGTTTTTTCAATGGCTTTGGTCAGTCAAACATTCCGCCTAACCTGGAAGCAACCGGAGATCAATTTTATTGTCCATTAAGCTCTATTAATATAACAACAAGTTTTAACATTATCGATCCAGATGATACCGAAATAGACGCATTGTATATACAAATTTCAACAGGTTATGTGCAAGGTCAGGACGTTTTACAGTTAACTGGGACGCATCCAAATATTGTAGCCTCATGGAATACGTCAGAAGGAAAATTAACATTAGAGGGAATTGGAAATTCATTAGTAAGCTATACCGATTTAATCTCTGCGGTAAATGATGTTGTCTTTCAAAGTTCATCACCTAATGTAGCAGGGGAGAAATTCTTCTCATTTACCGTAGGTGATGCTAACTACCTACCTTCTACAGGTCATTACTATGAATATGTATCTAATCCGGGAATTACATGGAGTAATGCAAGAACCTTGGCTCAAACTTATACCTATTTTGGTTTACAAGGTTATCTGGCTACTATCACATCACCGGAAGAAGCTCAACTTTCCGGTGAACAGGCAGCGGGAGCTGGTTGGATAGGTGGAAGTGATGAGGGTAACGAAGGAGTTTGGAGATGGATGACAGGCCCGGAAGCCGGAACAATTTTTTGGAACGGAGGAATCAATGGATCATCACCAAATTATGCGAATTGGAATACCAATGAACCAAATAATTGCTGTGGTGGCGAAGATTATGCACATATCACTGCTCCCGGAATTGGAGTAGACGGATCATGGAATGATCTGCCAAATACGGGAGATTTGGACTCATCGAGTCCATATCATCCCCAAGGATTTATTGTCGAGTATGGAGGTATGGCAGGAGACCCAGTCATTGATATTTCTGCCAGCACTAAAATTACGATAAATGAAATTATCAGCTATATACCGGATAATAATTGCGGACCCGGTTCCATGGTTTTAAGTGCGACTCCATTAATAGGAGATGTTTTGTGGTACGATACGGCAACGGGTGGAACTCCAATTGCAACCGGGAATACCTTAACAACACCTGTTATCAATACCACAACTACATACTATGCATTGGCTACTGCCAATGGATGTACTGAAGGAATAAGGCAACCCATAAATGCAACAATAAATACGATTCCCGACATAATTTCGGTAACAAATGATCTGGTCTGTAATTCAGGTTCAGGCACATTGTCTGCAACTGCTTCAAACGGAACTGTAGAATGGTATTTAGCAGCTACAGGCGGAACGGCTTTGGCATCAGGAAATTCATTTTATACACCAGATTTAACCACATCAACTACCTATTATGTCGATGCTACATATAACGGCTGTACAACATTGTCACGAACTCCGGTAACACTAACGGTTCAGCAAACTCCCGCGCCTACGGGAAATACAATTCAATCGTTTTGTGACCTTGAAAATGCCACAATTTCCAATCTTACGGCAACCGGAACAGATATTTTGTGGTATTCAAGTGCTACAGGTGGTAATGCCCTAAATGGTTCCGAACTGCTTACAACCGGAACCTTTTATGCCTCTCAAACGGTCCTTGGTTGCGAAAGCCCGACAAGATTCGCGGTAGATGTCACGGTTTTTGAAACTGTTGACGGTCTTTCGCCTTCAGAAATACCAGATATGGTGCAATGCGACTCTATGTGGGACGGTGATGATACCAATGGTCTTGATGTTTTTGATCTTACTCAATACAACAACCTTTTGGTTAATGGCAGTAATGTTTCAGATTTTGAGGTCAATTTTTTTCTGGATGCAGGATATTTAAACCCAATATTAAATCCGACAGTTTTCAACAATACAATGCCGAATGAACAAACTGTTTACGTGAGAATGAATAATATTTTAGATTCAACATGTTTTACTGATACGTCATTTAATGTTGTTGTAAATGAATTACCGGTCATTGAATTGGATATAGTGTTCAGAAACTGTGATGAGGACGGAACTCCAGATGGATTTACAGACTATAATTTAACAGAGATCAATGATGTAATTACCTACGGTAATTCTTCCGATTTTAGTATCAGTTATCATTTAACATCAAATGATGCGAATACCAATGAAAATGCTATAAACCCATCTCCATTTAATAATACCACTTCAAGTATCATTTTTGCCAGGGTTGAAAATTCAAATGGCTGTTATCGTTTATCAACTATCGATCTTCAGGTTTCAACAACTTCATTTATGCAGGGATATATGGAAGAATTGGTAGCATGTGATAACGATCCTGATAATGATGGACTGCATGTCTTTAATCTAACTCAGGCCAATCAACTATTTCTGGATCAATTTCCGACTGGTCAAAACTTAAGGGTTGAATATTACAGAACGTTATCTGATGCGCAACTAGAGCAAAATGAAATTGTTCCACAATTTGATTATAATAATGAAATTCCCTACAGCCAGGTATTATTCGTTAGAGTTGAAAGTGATGATAATGGCGATTGTTTTGGAATTGGTCCCCATTTAACTTTAACAGTCCATCCTAAACCAAAATTTGAATTCGATGACACTTCGGTTTATTGTTTAGATGGCAATCCAATTGTGTTAGAAACCTTTAATCCGGAAGACAACTATTCCTATGAATGGACAGATACTTCGGGTACCGTTGTAAGTGTTGCTCCATCAGCTACTGTGAGTTCGGGTGGAATTTATACGGTTGTTGCCACATCAATTTTTGGATGTCAGTCATCTCCTGAAAGTTTTAATGTAGTCGAGTCTAATATAGCTGATATTGGATTGGATGATATAACAATAGTCGACTTTTCAGATAACAATTCAATTGCAATAAATAATTCCAATAATAATCTGGGAATAGGCGATTACGAGTTCTCATTGAATAGTGAGTTTGGGCCTTATCAAGACGATCCTTTTTTTGAAAATGTTGGAGCAGGAGCTCATGATCTGTTCGTTCGTGATAAAAACGGATGTGGAGTTGCCGTTTTAGAGGTCTTTGTACTTGGTTTCCCAAAATTCTTTACGCCAAATGGAGATAGCTACAATGATACCTGGAACTTAAAAGGCTGGAACGAAATGTTTACTCAAGCTTCTAGAATTTATATTTACGACCGCTACGGCAAATTTTTAAAGGAACTAGCGCCATGGTCACAGGGTTGGGAAGGAACCTTTAACGGCAATGATCTTAGTACAACAGATTTCTGGTTTATAGCCGAATTAGTAGAGCAAGATGGCTCCATAAGAATGATGAGAGGACATTTTAGTTTGGTTAGGTAGATAAATTGACTAAAAATCAATATTCTACAGAATTGGGTTAAAATATATTATTCATATATCACTTCAAAACGTTATATTGCTGTAAACAAAAAATTGTTCCTTTAATCCGTTAATTAAAATTAATTTGTTCGATAATTATAAAATTCAAGAACATTACGATGAAATGTTCGACAACAAAGGAAAATGCAGGCCACAGTATATGGAATTGCAGAATAAGTTAAGTTCATTTTCCAAAAAAAAATTAATTCAACTTCAGCAAACCACAGATAAGGCTCAATTGTCTATGGGCATGACCTTCAATGTATATCATGATGGAAGAGGAGTAGAGAAGATTTTGCACCTTGATATCATACCGCGCATAATAAGTGCAAAGGAGTGGAAAGTTATTGACAATGGTCTGCAACAAAGGATAAGAGCTTTAAACCTTTTTATTGATGATGTTTATCACGATCAGAAGATCTTAAGGGATAAGATCATTCCAAAGGATATTATTTTATCGAGTCAGGATTTTCTGAAGCCTTGCATTGGGTTAAATCCTCCTAAAGGCATTTGGTGTCATATTACAGGCAGCGATATAGTGAGAGATCAGAAAGGGCAATTTTATGTTCTGGAAGATAACTTAAGATGTCCTTCGGGCGTTTCTTATTTATTAGAAAACAGAGAGATCACCAAGCAGGCACATCCACAGTTATTCAATGAAATGCATGTTAGGCCGGTATCCAATTATCCGGGCTTGTTGTTGAGTATGCTCCAATCACTTTCTAATAAAGAAAATCCAAGAGTGGTTGTACTAACTCCAGGAGTTTATAATTCGGCTTATTTTGAACATTCTTACCTGTCCCAGCAAATGGGAGTTGAACTTGTCATTGGTACAGATCTAATCGTTCAAAATAAAAAAGTCTATATGCAGACTACAAAAGGTTTGGAACAGGTAGATGTGATCTACAGGAGAATTGATGACACCTTTTTAGATCCATTGGCTTTTAATCCGAAATCTTTATTGGGTGTTCCAGGGATTTTTGAAGCTTATAAGTCAGGAAATGTGGCACTTGCCAATGCTCCTGGAACTGGAGTTGCTGATGATAAAGCCATTTACTCTTATGTGCCAAAATTCATTAAATATTATTTGAATGAAGAGCCAATTATACCAAATGTACCAACATACCTTTGCCGAGATACAAAAGACATGAATTATGTAATCGATCATATTTCAGAACTGGTTGTTAAAGAAACGAATTCAGCGGGTGGATATGGAATGTTGATCGGTCCAAAATCAACAAAGGCAGAACAAGAGAAATTTAAAGGGTTGATCAAGAACAATCCAAAAAATTATATAGCACAACCAACTTTGTCATTATCTACAGTACCAACACTAACAGAGAAAGGTCCAGCTCCAAGACATGTTGATCTGAGGCCCTATATTCTGTATGGTGAATCTATTGAAGTTCTTCCCGGAGCTTTATCGCGTGTGGCTTTGGTTGAGGGCTCATTGGTTGTAAACTCGTCTCAAGGGGGAGGAAGTAAGGATACATGGGTTTTGTTTGATTAAATAATATAATGATATATGTTAAGTAGAGTTGCAGATTCACTTTTTTGGTTAGGGCGTTATTCCGAGAGGGCAGAAAACTATTCCCGTTTTATAGAAGTAAATTTTAATTTATCTCTGGATCTTCCGACAGGAATGAAAGAACAATGGAAACCCCTGGTAGCTGCAACAGGAGATAGCGAGCATTATTCTTCACTTTTTGGAGGTGATTTTTCACGTGAGAATGTCATATTCTACTTGGCTTTCGACAGAAGAAATGAAAATGCCATTGTTTCTACAGTCGAGAAGGCAAGAGAAAATGCAAGAATGGTAAGGGAAAACATTTCTAAAGAAACCTGGGAAATTATAAACGAATTGAATTTTTTCGTTCAAAAGGCTTTAAAAAAGAAAACCTGGAAACAAGAAGATCCAAAGGAATGTTTTAAACAAATAAAATATAAATTGCAGCTGCTTAATGGTATTGCCCATGATACCATGCCTAGAACTCAGGGATGGTATTTTACCAAATTGGGACAGTATCTTGAAAGGGCAGATAAGACGTCACGAATTTTGGATGTTAAGTATCATTTTCTGTTGCCATCTGTAGATGAGGTTGGATCACCTTTAGACTTTTTGCAGTGGGTGGCTTTATTGAAGTCAGTTAGCGGTTTTAACGCCTACAGAAAGGTTCATGGTGTGATTAGGCCGGAAAATATCGTAAAATATTTAGTACTTGACAGATATTTCCCTAGGTCGGTATTTTTTTGCTTAATGAGCGCCGAAAGTTGTTTGCTTGAAATTTCTGAATCCAGACATGGTTATTCCAATCCTCCTGAAAAGGAAATAGGTAGTTTAAGATCAGATTTGGAATATGCAGACGTCAATGATGTTTTTGAATTCGGACTGCACGAATATCTGGATAAATTGCAGCTGGAAATCAATAATATTTCACATTCGATTTACGATCAATATTTCAAAATTAATTCTAACTTTACAAATCAAATTCAAAATCAAGAATGACATATTGTTTAGGTATTTTAAGTAAGCATGGCGTGGCCGGACTTGCTGATACACGAATTACCTCAGGGCGTGATACAACCATGGCTAAAAAAATCTATACTGTTCAAAGAAGGAAACATTCGTTTTTTATTATGACTTCAGGGTTGAGGTCTGTGAGGGATAAAGCCATTACATATTTTAACGAGGTTATTGATGAAGAAGATAATAAATTTAATAGGTTATATAAAGCAGTCAATAAATTTAGTGATCAGGTCAAACGAGTTGCCGGAGAAGATAAAAAGATCCTGGAAGAATCTGGTTTGGATTTTAATCTTTATGCCATCGTTGGTGGTCAACTAGAAGACGATGATGAGCCTAAATTGTATTTATTATATCCACAAGGTAACTGGATAGAAGTTGGTCGTGGTACTCCATTTGTTATTATAGGTAATACAGGATTTGGTAGTCCTATTTTAAAGCGATCACTGACCTATGAATCCAGTTTAGAATTCGGATTAAAAAGTGGGTTCTTATCATTTGATGCTACACGAATTTCTGCAAATGATGTGGCATACCCAATTGATACAGTTGTTCTTAAAAAAGACAAATTCAAGTTGATTGAACATAGGTTTGAGGAAAAAGATTTGGGTCATATTTCAGATTTTTGGGACTCAAGATTAAAAGGAGCAATTCATGATATGCCTGCTGAAATATTAACTGAAGCTATTAAAGAAAAATCCAAAACGATGAAAATTTTTTAAAATGCAACTAAAAATAGAGCATGTATCTAATTATTCATTTTCTTCATCAGTTTACCTGGAACCACATCGACTTTATTTTTATCCCTTATTCAGGCATTATTTTAAATTAATATCCTTTGATCTGAAGGTCACACCAATTCCAAATGGTCAGTCCTTGAGGTTGGATGCCGAAAATAATGCATATCATCAATGCTGGTTTAAAGAACTTACTGATTATATGACGATTAAGGTAAATTTGGAAGTAGAGACCAAAGATTTTAATCCATTGGATTTTATAGTAGATAATACCATAGAAGATCACAAAAATAAAATGTTGGAGATTTATCTGAGCCGAACAGTTGAACTATCTAAACAGTCAACAAACTGGGTTACTGAGTATTATGAAAAAGCGGATGGAAATTTAGTGGGTTTTCTATCTTCCATTTGCCATGAATTGAAACTTGGGTGGGACCATGAGATTCGTTATGAAGACAATTTGCTGGAACCCAATGTATGCTTTGACAGTAAAATGGGATCTTGCAGGGATCTGTCCTGGTTACTCATTAATTTATTGCGGTTTAAAAATATTCCGGCTCGATTTGTAAGTGGTTATTCCTTTAATCCGGAATTGGAAGAAGGTCATGAATTACATGCCTGGGTAGAAGCTTGGTTGCCGGGTTCTGGCTGGATTGGTCTGGATCCATCCAGCGGATTATTTACAACTCACAACTACATTCCTGTAGCTGTTAGTTATCATCCTTCACATACCTTTCCAGTTCAAGGGAATTACCGTGGTGATGCGACTTCAGAGCTGGAAACAATGGTTAAAATTTCGGTATAATTTATTTCTTTAATAGTATTTCTGTTAATAGCAGCTGATCTTTTCAATAAATTTACGGCCGATTAGAAATATTTTTCTTTAGCAACACATTTATAGATCCTGCAGTAAGTTCCTCTTCACTATATTTATTAAAATCAGAGTGAATATCTAATTCTTTATATTTTTTATATTTCTGGGCGTTGTCTTTCGCACTATCATGCTCAACATAAACAACTTCAAACCCCGCATTTTTAAAAATATCTAAATAGTTAGGTAGTCTCAGTCTGTTATGATAATCGAATTTTGTTTGAATACGATCCCATTCCTTTTTGGAATATTTCAAAAAATCATATAAGGAAATACTAC